>DATIVM010000096.1:0-5297 GCA_035465975.1 Usitatibacter sp. | reverse complement strand
AAGCCGCCCGGGAAAGGCGCGGACCTCGTGTCGTTCCATCGGAACGCCGGCATCCCCGGAAATTCCTATTACGAGGCGACGGTGAGGCGGCCGCCGCCCGCCGCGCGCCTCGCGGGCCGGATCGAGGCGGACGTGGCGGTGGTGGGCGGCGGCTACGCGGGACTTTCCTGCGCGCTGGATCTCGCCGGGCGCGGCTACTCCGTGGCGCTCCTCGAGGCGCGCCGCATCGGCTGGGGCGCCTCGGGGCGCAACGGGGGAGAGGTGATCGTCGGCGTGGGCTTCGACGGCGAGCAGGCGCTCGAGGCGCAGCTCGCGCCGGCCGAGGCGAAGCGCGCGTGGGACGTCACGGTGGAAGGGCTCGCGCTTTTGCAGGAACGCATGCGGCGCCACGCCATCGACTGCGAATACCGGCCGGGCTACCTCAGCCTGGCGGTGAAGCCGCGGCGCTGGGGCACGCTGCGACGCTGGGCCGAGCACGTGAGCCGCGACTACGGCTATCCCCACCTGCAGCTCGTCGGCCCCGCGGAGATTCGCGAGCGCGTGGCGAGCGAGCGCTACTACGCGGCGGTCCACGACGCGGGCTCGGGCCACCTGCACCCGCTCAAGTACTGCCTCGGCCTCGCGCAGGCCGCGCGAGAGGCGGGCGTCCGCATTCACGAGGAGTCCGCCGTGGTGCGGATCGCGCACGGTGCGCGCCCGGTGCTCGCGACCGCGACGGGCGAGGTGGCGTGCCGCTTCGCGCTCCTCGCGGGCAACGTGTACCTCGACGAGTACGGCCGCGGCATCGCGCCCGGGATCGCGCGGCGCATCGTGCCCGTCGCGACCTACATCGTCGCGACCGAGCCGATGGGGCGCGAGCGCGCCGACGCGCTGATGCGCGGGCGGCCCGCCGCGTCCGACACGAACCACATCCTCGACTACTTCCGCGTGAGCGCCGACGACCGCCTCCTGTTCGGCGCGGGCGAGAGCGCCAGCACGCGCGAGCCGCCCGGCCTGGTCGCGGCCGTCCGCCGGCGCATGCTGCGCGCCTTCCCGCAGCTCGCCGACCTCGCCATTCCCTATGCCTGGGGCGGCTTCGTCGACCTCACGCTCAACGAGGCGCCCGATTTCGGCCGGCTCGCGCCGAACGTCTACTACCTGCAGGGCTTCTCCGGGCACGGCCTCGCACTCGCCGGAATGGCGGGGCGCATGGTCGCGGAAGCGATCGGCGGGCAGGCGGAGCGCTTCGACATCTTCGCGAGCATCCGCCATCGCGACTTCCCGGGCGGGCGATGGATGCGGAAGCCCGCGCTCGCGCTCGGGATGCTCTATTACCGCATGCTGGACCTGCTGTGACGATCCACGCGCGATTTCCCGGACGCCTCGTGATGCTCGGCTTCGGCAGCATCGGCCAGGCCGTCCTCCCGCTCCTGCTGCGCCACACCGCGATCGAGCCGTCGCGGATCACCATCCTCTCGCGGCGCGGCCCGACCAACGACGTCGCGCGGCGCTACGGCGTCGCGCATCTCGCGCGCCGGCTCACGCGCGGGGACTACGCGGCGGCGCTGGGCGAGCACCTCGGCGCGGGCGATTTCCTGCTCAACCTCTCGGTCGAGGTGGAGAGCGTGTCGCTCATGAAGCTCTGCCGCGAGCGCGGCGCGCTGTATCTCGATACCTGCATCGAGCCCTGGCCCGGGCGCTCCGAGGACGGATCGCTCGATCCCGGCATGCGCTCGAACTACGCGCTGCGCGAGGAAGCGCTCGCGCTTCGCGCGGGAGCGGACGCGCCGACCGCCCTCGTCACCATGGGCGCGAATCCGGGCCTCGTCTCCGCGTTCGTGAAGCAGGCGCTGCTCGACCTCGCGCGCGACCAGGGACTCGGCGCGCCGAGGCCCGCGCGTCGCGAGGACTGGGCGGCGCTCGCGCAGCGCACCGGCGTGAAGGTGATCCACGTCGCCGAGCGCGACACGCAGCTCTCGCCGCGCCGCAAGGAGCGCGGCGAGTTCGTGAACACCTGGTCCGTGAACGGCTTCGTGGGCGAGGGGCTGCAGCCGAGCGAGCTGGGCTGGGGCACCCACGAGCGCCACTTCCCGCCCGACGGCGCGCGCCACGCGTCCGGCTCGCAAGCGGCGATCTACCTCGAGCGGCCCGGCGCCGCCACCCGCGTGCGCAGCTGGACGCCGCTCGAGGGCCCGTACCACGGCTTCCTCATCACCCACGGCGAATCGATCTCGATCGCCGATTTCCTCACGCTCCGCGACGCGCGCGGCGAGGTGCGCTACCGCCCGACCGTCCATTACGCGTACCACCCCTGCGACGACGCCGTGCTCTCGCTGCACGAGATGGCCGGCCGCGAATGGAAGCTGCAGGCGCGGGTGCGCATCGTGCGCGACGAGATCGCGAGCGGCATGGACGAGCTGGGCGTGCTGCTGCTCGGGCACCCGCGCGGCGCCTACTGGTACGGCTCGCGGCTCACGGTGGAAGAGGCGCGCCGCCTCGCGCCCTACAACTCGGCGACTACCCTCCAGGTGGCCGCCGGCGTGCTCGCGGGGGTCGTATATGCGCTGCGCCATCCGCGCCGCGGCGTGCTCGAGCCCGACGACCTCGACCTCGAGGAGGTGATGCCGGTGGCGCGCCCCTACCTGGGCGAGATGGCGGGCGTGTACGACGACTGGACCCCGTTGCGCGACCGCAGCCCGCTCTTCCCGGGCGACGCCGATCCGGACGATCCCTGGCAGTTCCGCAATTTCCGCGTCACCTGATTCTGCGCCGCGGGGCGCCTTGCGCTGCAGTGCAGCAAAAGCTAGAATGCCGGATTCCCATGGGCACCCATACATCAGCGTCCGCGAGCGGGCGCGGGCAGGAGGATATCGGCCGCGCGCTCGACGGGCTCCGAGCGATCGTGCGGGCGCTCCGGCTCAACTCGCACGCGCTCGAGCGGCGCATCGGCCTTTCCGGCGCGCAGCTCTTCGTGCTGCAGCAACTGGCCGAGGAGCCCGCGCGGTCCATGAACGAGCTCGCCGAGCGCACCCTCACGCACCAGAGCTCGGTCTCGGTCGTCGTGAGCCGCCTCGTGGAGCGCGGGCTCGTCACGCGCTCGGCATCGGTCGCCGACGCGCGGCGCACCGAGATCGCCCTTTCCGCGCGCGGCCGGGCGATGCTGCGGCGCGCGCCGGTCACCGTCCAGTCGCAGCTCGTCGCGGGCCTGCGCAAGCTTCCGCCGGCGCGGCTGCGCGCGCTCGCCGCCGGCATCGAGGGCTGGATCCGCGAAGCGGGCATCGAGAGCTCGCGGCCCCCGCTGCTGTTCGAGGAGGCGGCCCCGGCGAGGCCGGCCGGGAAACGGAGTCGGCGTGCCCGAGAGTAGCGGCGGTTCCCGGGCACATCCCATCGAGGAAGCGTCGACCACCGAAGGGCTGCCGGTAGCGCCCGGGATGGGGGCGGCGCTCGCCTCCGTGCAGGCGCCGCGCGAGACGGTTTCCGTCGGCCCGCGCGTGGTCCTCGTCGCGGCGGTCGCGATCGCGATCGCCATGGCGGCGGGCGTGATCGCGGTGGTCCTCACGCGCCTCATCGGGCTCGTGACGAACCTCGCCTACTACGGCCGCTACTCCACCGATTTCTCCGCGCCCTCGATCGAGCGCCTGGGTGCGTGGTCGGCGCTGGTGCCGGTGGCGGGCGCCCTCGTCGTCGGCCTCATGGCGCGCTACGGCTCGGCGGCGATCCGCGGCCACGGCATTCCCGAGGTGATGGAGCGCGTGCTTTACGGCAAGAGCCGTATCCCGCCGCGCGTGATGTTCCTCAAGCCCGTCTCGGCCGCGATCGCGATCGGCACCGGCGGCCCGTTCGGCGCCGAGGGGCCCATCATCGCGACGGGCGGCGCGCTCGGCTCCATCGTGGGCCAGGTGTTCCACGTCACCGCGGACGAGCGCAAGACCCTGCTCGCGGCGGGCGCCGCCGCCGGCATGACGGCGACCTTCGGCAGCCCCGTCTCGGCCGTGCTCCTCGCCGTCGAGCTTTTGCTCTTCGAGTACCGCGCGCGCTCCGTCATCCCCGTGGCGCTCGCCTCGGCCGCCGCGACCGCGGTGCGCATGGCGCTGGTGGGGAGCGAGCCCGTGTTCACGCTGCCCCCGATCGCGCAACCCGGGGGCGAGGCGCTCGCGTTCTATGCGCTCGTGGGCATCCTCATCGGGCTCGCCTCGGTCGCGATCACGGGCTTCGTGTACCGCCTCGAGGACCTGTTCGCGAAGCTGCCGATCCACTGGATGTGGTGGCCCGCGCTCGGCGCGATCGTGGTGGGCGCGGTGGGGCTCGTCGAGCCGCGCACCCTCGGCGTCGGCTACACGAACATCGACGCGATCCTCTCCGGCGGCATCCTCGGCAAGGCGCTCCTCGCGCTCGTGGCGCTCAAGCTCGTGTCGTGGTCCGTGTACCTCGGCAGCGGCACGTCGGGCGGCACGCTCGCGCCGCTCTTCACCATCGGCGGCGGCCTGGGCGCGCTCCTGGGCGCGGCGGCGGTCGCGATCGCGCCGTCGCTCGGCGCCGATCCGCACGTCGCCGCGCTGGTCGGCATGGCCGCGATCTTCGCCGGCGCCTCGCACGCGCTGCTCGCTTCGGTGATCTTCGCCTTCGAGACGACGCGCCAGCCGCTGGGCCTGCTGCCGCTGCTGGTCGGCTGCGCCGCGGCCTACCTCACCTCGCACCTGCTCATGCGCCACTCGATCATGACCGAGAAGCTCGCGCGGCGCGGGACCGTGGTGCGCACGGAATACTCGGTGGACTTCCTCGCGCAGGTGCGCGTCGACGACTGCATGAGCCGCGAAGTCGTGACGCTGCGCGGCGACGAGCCGCTGGAGGCCGTGCGCGCGCGGCTGCAGGCGGGCGGCGCGGGGCTCACGCACCAGGGCTTTCCGGTGCTCGACCGCTCCGGGCTGCTCCTCGGGGTCGTCACGCGGCGCGACATCTTCGCCGCCGAGCATCCCGCCGACCTGCCGGTGCGCCGCATCGTCCGCCGCTCGCCCGCGGTGGCGTTTTCCGACAACACGCTGCGCGAGGCCGCGGACCACATGGTGCGCGAGCGCGTCGGGCGGCTTCCGGTCGTCGACCGCGATTCGCCGCGCCGCGTGATCGGCATCATCTCGCGCAGCGACCTCCTCGCGGCCCACGAGAGCCGCCTCGCCGCGGCCCACGAGCCGGAGCGCGGCCTGCGCCTCGACCGCCCGCCCCGGTAGGGAGCGCCGCTTCCCGAACTCCGGTATTCTCCGCCCCTGCCGATTGGCGGAGGGAAGGCCATGGTGCGGTTCGACGCGGCGCCCTGGGCGCCG
>DATIVM010000095.1:0-10086 GCA_035465975.1 Usitatibacter sp. | reverse complement strand
AGCACGGTCTTGCGGCGCTCGCGCCATGCGCGTGCGACGTCGCCCGGCGCCCGCGCGCGCGTCCACGGCACGAGGACCGCGACGCGGAACGCGTTGCAGCCCCAGTCGTAGATGAGCGGCGGGATGGCCCAGTGCGAGACGCTCGCCTTGTCCCAGACCGTGTAGCTCGCGATCGTGCAGCCGGTGAGGAGCGCGAAGCCCACCGCGTGGCGCGACTCGCCGCGGTGCCAGGAGAAAGGATTGCCGGTGAGGACGATCGCCGAGGCGACGATGAGGATCGCGCCGGCGATGCCCGTGGGGCCGGGGCGCTCGCCGAGCGCGGCGACCGCCACGATGATGGTGAGCAGCGGGCCGGTGGCGCGCGCGAGCGGGTAGACGATCGAGAGGTCCCCGCCGCTGCGGTAGGCGCGGTCGAGCAGCAGGAAATACGCCATGTGGATGACGCCGCTGCCGAGCATGAGCAGCAGGTGCACCGGCTCGAAGGCGTAATGGCGCACGGCCATGAGGACGGCGATCACCGGGAGCCACACCACGAGCGAGGCCGCGGAGGCGGCCGTGACGAGGCCGGTTCCCCCGCCGCTCTTCTTCAGCAGGAAGTTCCAGCTCGCGTGCAGGAAGGCGGAGAAGAGGACGAGGCCGAGGGCGAGGGCGGTCACGCGCTCAGGGCTTGAGCAGGCGCAGCAGGTCGAGGTATTGCGCGTCCTCGGGAAGCACCGCGCCCAGCCGCAGCAGCCCGTCGATCATCACCGCGCCCGCGTCGAGCGTGAAATCGCCGGCGAGGATGTCGCGGATCACCTCCTCCACCGGGTAGAGGCGGATCGCGCTCACCTCGCCGTCCTGGTTGGCGGGCTTGAAGTCGGGCGGCAGCCACAGGTCGTGCACGAACAGGATCTCGCGGTGCAGCCCCTCGGGCACCGAGTACTCGACGCGCACCGCGCCCAGGCAGTTCACGCCCCCGAGGAGCGAGGGCGCGATGCCGGCCTCCTCCCACGCTTCCTTGCGCAGCGTCTCGTCCACGGTGAAGCCCGCGGGAATGCGGCCGCCGACGAGGTTGTCGAGCTTGTCGGGATCCACGTGCTTGTCGGCGCTCCTGCGCGCGATCCACACGTGCACGAGGCCCCCCACGCGCGTGAATCCGTTCACGTGCGCGCCGTAGCCCATCATCCCGAAGTGCCGCGTGGCGGCGCGCTCGATGCGCAGCAGCTCCGGCGCCGCGTAGTGGTGCGAGACGCTCACCAGCTCGTCGCGCCAGCCGCGGATCACGCCGTCGCGGGCGAGCTCGCGCGTCACTTCCGCGAGGGCGGCGCTGCGGCCCGCGGGCGTGTCGGGGCTCGCGCGCAGCGTCACGAAGGCCGGGTTCACCTCGAAGACGTGGGGCCAGCGCCGCAGCTGGTCCGCGAACGAGGGACGCAGCCAGCCGACCGCGTGCTCCTTCACGTAGAACGGCAGGACCGGCAGCTCCCGCCCGGCGTGCGAGGCGTGCGTGCAGGCGGCGCGGAGGAATCCGAGGAGGTCTGCGTAGAGACGCGGTCTCATGTGCTTTTGCGGGAGCGGGGAGCGCGAAGCGACAACGAATCTCGCGTTGACAAGTCTAAGCCAATTCTCCAGACTCCGCCCGCCATGAAAGCCCTCGTCCTCGGGGCCGGCGTCATCGGCACCGCGACCGCGTGGTACCTCGCCGCGCGCGGCCACGAGGTCACGGTGGTCGACCGGCGCGAAGGTCCCGGCCTCGAGACCTCGTTCGCGAACGGCGGCCAGATCTCCGCGTGCCACGCCGAGCCCTGGGCGAACCCCGAGGCCCCCGCGCAGATCCTCAAGTGGATCTGGCGCGACGACGCGCCGCTGCTCTTCCGGCTGCGCGCCGACCCGCGCCAGTGGACCTGGGGCGCGAGCTTCCTCCTCGAGTGCCTGCCGGCGCGCACGCGGCGCAACATCGGCGACATCGTGCGGCTCGCGATCTACAGCCGCGCATCGCTCAGGGCGCTGCGCGCGGCGACGGGGATCGAGTACGACCAGCGCGAGCTCGGGATCCTCCACTACTACACCGACCCGCGCGTCTTCGAGAGCGCGGTGCGCGCCGCGGACGTGATGCGCGGATACGGCCTCGATCGCGAGGTGAAGACCGTCGCGGAGGCGATCGCCATCGAGCCCGCGCTCGCCGCCTCGCGCGCGCGGATCGTGGGCGCCACGTATACGGCCACGGACGAATCGGGCGACGCGTACCTCTTCACGACGCGCCTCGCGCAGCTCGCCGGGGCGCGCGGGGCGACCTTCGCCATGGGCCGCCGCATCGAGGGGCTCGTCGCCGGGGGCGGGCGGGTGACGGGCGTCGTGACGCGCGATGCCGCGGGACACGAGGAGACCCTCGCCGCCGACGCGTACGTGCTCGCGCTGGGGAGCTACACGCCGCTCGTCGCGCGCGGCCTCGGGCTCGCGCTCCCGGTCTATCCCGCGAAGGGGTACTCGGCGACGGTCCCCGTGGTCGATGCCGCGGCCGCCCCGCGCGTGAGCCTCACCGACGACGAGGCGAAGATCGTCTTCTCGCGCCTGGGCGAGCGGCTGCGGATCGCCGGCACCGCGGAGCTCTCCGGGTATTCGACCGAGCTCAACATGGTGCGCTGCGAGGCGCTCATCCGCCGCGCGCGGGAGATCTTTCCCGGCGCCGCCGACTATGAGCGGCCCGCCTTCTGGACCGGCCTTCGACCGTCCACGCCCTCGAACGTGCCGCTGGTGGGCCGCACGCGCTATCCCAACCTCTTCCTCAACACGGGCCACGGCACGCTCGGCTGGACCCTCGCCTGCGGGAGCGCGAGGGCGCTTGCGGATATCATCTCGGGAATGACGCCCGAGGTCGACTTCCGTTTCACGCACTAAAGCATTGAAAGCGCCGATGCCCGCCGATCCAGCGCCGATCAATCGGCGCTTATCGGCGTCGGATCGGCGCGCATCGGCGCTTCCAACGACTTTCCATCGCACATGGCACTCACGCTGAAGGACATCGAAGCGGCGGCGAAGGTGATCCACGGCCAGGTGGTCGAGACGCCGTGCCTGCATTCGCGCACGCTCTCCGAGATCGCCGGCGCCGAGATCTACCTCAAGTTCGAGAACCACCAGTTCACCGCGTCCTTCAAGGAGCGCGGCGCGCTCAACAAGCTGACCTCGCTCGATCCCGCGCAGCGCGCGAAGGGCGTGATCGCGTGCTCGGCCGGCAACCACGCGCAGGGCGTGGCCTACCACGCGCACCGCCTCGGGATTCCCGCCGTGATCGTGATGCCGCGCCATACGCCGTGGGTGAAGGTGGAGCACACGCAGCGCCACGGCGCGGAGGTGATCCTCGACGGCGAGAGCTTCGACGCGGCCAAGTCGCGCGCCATCGAGCTCGCCGCCGAGCGCGGACTCACGCTCGTGCACCCCTACGACGACGAGAAGATCATCGCGGGGCAGGGCACCTGCGGGCTCGAGATGATGCGCGAGCACCCGGAGCTCGACACCCTGGTGGTCGCGATCGGCGGCGGCGGGCTCATCTCCGGGATCTCGATCGCCGCGAAGGCCCTCAAGCCCTCGATCGACGTCGTGGGCGGGGAGATGGTCCGCTTCCCGGGCATGTACCACGCGATGAAGGGCACGCAGCCGACCTTCGCCGCCTCCACCATCGCCGAGGGCATCGCGGTGAAGGAGCCGGGCCGGCTCACGAGCGAGATCGTCCGGCGCAACGTCTCGGAGATCCTGCTCGTGGACGAGGGGGACATCGAGGAATCGATCGTGCTGCTCCTCGAGATCGAGAAGACCGTGGTGGAGGGGGCGGGCGGCGCGCCGCTGGCCGCGGTGATGCGCAACCGCGAGCGCTTCCGCGGGCGCCGCGTGGGCCTCGTGCTGGGCGGCGGCAACATCGATCCCCTGATGCTCGCGGAGATCATCGAGCGGGGCATGGTGCGCGCGGGGCGGCTCGCGCGCGTGCTGGTCGAGGTGCGCGACCTTCCCGGCTCGCTCGCCCGGGTGACCGCCTGCGTCGCCGAGCAGAATGCGAACGTCGAGCAGGTCCATCACCAGCGCGCGTTCACGGCGCTCGCCGTGCAGAATGCGGAGGTGGACCTGGTGCTCAAGACCCGCAACCGCGAGCACGTGGCGCAGATCGTCGAGGCGCTGAAGCGCGCCGGCTTCAATGCGCGCGCGCACCCGGTCGAGTGATGCGCGCGAAAGGCTTTGAAAGCGCCGATGATCGCCGATCCAACGCCGAAGCCCGCCGATAAGGCAATGACAGGTTTCGCGCCCGTTGTCGCAACCGACAAAGGTCCACGACTGCCCTCGTGTCCCTTTTCATCGGCGGCAATCGGCGCTGGATCGGCGATGATCGGCGCTTGCATCAATCCCAAGAGGACATGAGACATGACCATCCAGCGTCACAACGTCGGCAAGCGGCTCTCGGAAATCGTGGTGCACAACGGCACCGTGTACCTCGCGGGCGAGGTGCCCGACGACACCTCCCAGGACATCACCGGCCAGACGCGCGAGGTGCTCGCGAAGATCGACCGGCTCCTCGCGCAGGTCGGCAGCGACAAGACGAAGATCCTCTCCGCGCAGGTCTTCATCGCCGACATGGCGGAATTCGCCGGCATGAACGCGGCGTGGGACGCGTGGGTGGCGCCGGGCCAGGCGCCGGCGCGCGCGACCCTCGAGACGAAGCTCGCGAACCCGGCCTACAGGGTCGAGATCATGTGCGTCGCGGCGCTCTGAGGCGGCGGCGGGAAAGGCAGCGATGAACATCCTCATCACGGGCGGCGGCGGATTCATCGGGTCGCGCCTCGCCGCGGCGCTCCACGCGAGCGATCCCCAGGCGCGCATCCGGCTTCTCGACGTGGGCTTTCCCGCGACGCCGGCGAAGCCCTTCCAGGCGATGGTCGGGGACCTCGCCTCGCCCGAGATCGTCGCGAAGGCGCTGGGCAGGGACACCGACCTCGTCTTCCACCTTGCCGCGGTGGTGAGCGGCGGCGCCGAGGCGGACTTCGACCTCGGCTACCGCGTGAACCTCGACGGCACGCGCGCGCTCCTCGAGGGCTGCCGGCGCCTGCCGAAGCCGCCGAAGTTCGTGTTCGCGAGCTCGGTCGCGGCGTTCGGCGGCGCGTTGCCGGAGGTCCTCGACGACTCGACCACGCCCGCGCCCCAGACCTCGTACGGCACGCAGAAGGTCATCGGCGAGTACCTGGTCGCCGACTTCACGCGCAAGGGCATGCTCGACGGGAGGTCGCTGCGGCTGCCGACGATCGTGGTGCGGCCCGGCAAGCCCAACCTCGCCGCGTCCTCGTTCGCGAGCGGCATCATCCGCGAGCCGGTCGCCGGCGTCGTGGCCGAATGCCCGGTTCCGGAGACGACGGGCGTCTGGATCCTCTCGCCGCGGCGCGTGGTGGAGGCGTTCATCCACGCGGCCGAGCTGCCCTCGTCGGCGTGGCCCACCCCGCGCGTGGTGAACCTGCCGGGCATCACGCTCACCGTGCGCGAGATGATCGACGCGATGGGCCGCGTGGCGGGGCGCCACACGGTGGACCTCGTGAAATTCAAGCCCGACGCGCGCATCCAGTCGATCGTGAAGACGTGGCCGGTGCGCTTCCGCACCGATCGGGCGCTCGCGATGGGCTTCCGCGCCGACGAGGATTTCGACTCGATCGTGCGCGACCACATCGAGAGCGAGAGGAGTGCCGCGCCCGCCCTCGACTGAAGCGCTCGAGGACAGGCCGCATGATCTCCTTCATCGTCCCCGCCTACAACGAGGAGCGCTATCTCGGAGCGACGCTCGAGGCGATCCACGCGGCGGCGCTCTCCACCGGCGAGGCCTACGAGATCGTGGTCGCGGACGACGCCTCGACCGACGGCACGGCCGCGGTGGCCGAAGCGGGCGGCGCGCGCGTCGTGCACGTGCACAACCGGCAGATCGCGGCCACGCGCAACGCGGGCGTCCGCGCCGCGGCGGGCGACGTGCTCATCTTCGTCGACGCGGACACGCGCGTGAGCGGCCCGCTCGTCGCCGGGGCGCTCGCCGCGCTTCGCGCGGGCGCGGTGGGCGGCGGCGCGCCGGTGCGCCTCGACGGTGCCCCCGCCTGGGCGAACGCGTTCATGCGGGCCTTCGTGCCGCTCTATTTCCGCCTCGCGCGCTGGGCCGCCGGCTGCTTCCTCTTCTGCACGCGCGTCGCCTTCGACGCCGCGGGCGGCTTCGACGAGCGCTACTACGCGAGCGAGGAGATCCACCTCAGCCGCGCGCTCAAGCGCCAGGGCCGCTTCGTCATGCTGGAGACGCCCGTGACCAGCTCGTCGCGCAAGCTCGAGGGACGCACGGCGGGCGACATGCTGTGGATGCTCGTGCGCCTCGCGGCGGGCGGGCGCGAGGGGCTGCGCGCTCGCTCGGGCGCCACCGCGTTCTGGTATCCCGACCGGCGCTGAGCCTCAGCCGGTGCGCGGCACGCGCCCGCGGATCGGGTACGACGGGTCGTTGTAGCCGGGTGTCGAAGGGTGGCCGCTCTTCACGAGGGAATCGACCAGCGCCTCGTCCGCGGCGTCGAAGGGCCGCCCGATCGCCGCGACGTAGTCGTTCCACTGCTCGAGGGTGCGCGGCCCGCCGATGACGCTCGTCACGATGCGGTTGTTGAGCACCCAGTTGATCGCGAAGTGGCCCGGCGAGAGGCCCTTCGCCTCGGCGTGCGCCTTGATTCTCTGGGCGATCTCGAGCGACTCGGCGCGGAACTCCGTCTCCATCATGCGCCGGTCCTTGCGCCCCGCGCGCGTGGAGGCGTCGGGCTCCGCGCCCGGCCGGTACTTGCCGGTGAGCACGCCGCGCGCGATGGGGCTGTACGGCACGACGCCCAGCCCGTGATGCGCGCAGGCGGGGAGGATCTCGTTCTCCGGTTGGCGGTTGAGCAGGTTGTAGTACGGCTGCGAGGCGACCGGCCGCGGCAGGCCCAACCGGATGCACGCGTTCACGACCTCCGCCGTGCGCCAGCCGCGATAGTTGGAGACGCCGAAATGGCGGATCTTTCCCGCGCGCACGAGATCCGCCATCGCCTGGACGGTCTCCTCGAGGGGAATCGCCTCGAAGTCGCGGTGCAGGTAGTAGAGGTCGACGTAGTCGGTGCCGAGGCGCGCGAGGCTCGCATCGATCGCGGTCATGATCCACTTGCGCCCCGTTCCGCGCCGGTTCGGATCCTCGCCCATGGCGTTGCCGACCTTCGTCGCGAGCACCCAGCGGTCGCGGTCTGCCGCGATGAGCTTGCCCACGATGCGCTCGCTCTCGCCCTTCGTGTACACGTCGGCGGTGTCGATGAAGTTCACGCCCGCCTCGCGGGCGGCGGCGACGATCCGTCCGGCCTCGGCCGCGTCGGTGCGGTCGCCGAACATCATGGTGCCGAGGCAGAGCGGGGAGACCTTGACGCCGCTGCAACCGAGGTAGCGGTATTCCATGGGGACAGACCCTTTTTTCTCTCAGGCGGAACGGTCGTTCGCTCTTGCGGAAAAAGGGGTCTGTCCCCGATTTTCCGCGAGCGCTTCGATGAGGTGCAGCCCCGAGCGGATGCCCGCGAGGTAGAGCGAAACCTTGGTGCTTTCGTTGGGCGCGTGGTTGTTCTCGTCGTAGGGCGCGAGCGGCACCACGATCGACGGCAGGCCCAGGAGCCGCGTGAAGACGAAGTCGGGCGTCGTGCCGCCCAGCGAGGGCACCACGAGCGGCTCGCGGCCGAAGCCGCGTGCGACGGCCTCCTTCACCCGCGCGGCGAACGGGTGGTCGAGGGGCGTGCGCGAGGGCGGCGTCGACTTGATGCAGCGGATCTCGATGTTCGGGTAGCCGCGCTGCGCGGCGAAGCGGCGGATCGCGCCGTAGATCGCCTGGGGATCCTGCCCGCCCACGAGGCGCACGTCCACCTTCGCGAGCGCTTCCTTGTAGATGATGGTCTTCTGCCCGTGGCCCGTGTAGCCCGACGCGAATCCGGAAACGTTGAAGGCGGGCCGCAGCATCAGGCGCTCGTGGAAGAGGGCGTCGTCGGCGCCGGTGGTGGGCTCCACGCCCACGCTGTCGCGGAATCCCGCGTGGTCCACCTTCAGCGCGCGCACCGCCTCGAGGTCGGCCGGCGCAACCTGCACCTCGGCGTACGCGGCGCCGGGCACCCGCAGGCGCCCCTCGCGATCGACCATCTCGGCGAGGAGGTGGATGAGGTCGAGCGTGGGATTGGGCGCGACGCCGCCGAAATTGCCGGAATGGAGGTTCCTCTTCGCGCCTTTCGCAACGAATTCCAGGCCGAGGTTGCCGCGCACGCCCATGAGGAGCACCGGCTGGTCGTTCGGGAACATCGGCCCGTCGGAATAGCAGCAGAGGTCGGCGGCGAGCCGTTCGCGGTTCGCCGCGACGAATTCGGGCAGCGGGGCGCTTCCCGTCTCCTCGTCGCCTTCCAGGATCACCTTGACGCGGATGGGAAGCTCGCCGTGCAGCTCGCGCCACAGCGCGACGGCGTGGAGCATCGCGAGGTGCTGGCCCTTGTTGTCGCCGGTCCCGCGGCCCCACACGCGGTCGCCTTCCACCACCGGCTCGAAGGGCCTGGTGCGCCAGCCTTCCTGCTTCTCGTCCGCCGGATACACGTCGTAGTGGCCATAGAGGAGCCAGGTGAAGCGCGCGTCCTCCGGCCCCGCCTCGGCGTAGACGATGGGATGGCTCGAGGTCGGGTGCACCTCGACCGCGAAGCCCCAGCCCTGCAGCCGCTGGCGCAGGAACGCGACCTGGTCGCCGATCCCCTCGCCGGTGAGGCTCACGGAAGCGATGCGCACCGATTCCAGCAGCGTCTCCACCAGCGCGCGGGACCGCCGGCTCACCGCCTCCGCGATCTGCGTGTCCATCCGGGATTTCCTCCTTGGAGGCACGGATGGTACTCGAAGAACACGAGGCGCGAACGCCGGTCCAATGCCGACTTCACGGGAGGTGGAAATGCGCTTCGACGGCAAGGTGGTGATCGTGACGGGCGCGGTCTCGGGCCTCGGCGGCGACTGGGCGATGGCGGCCTACGACGCCTCGAAGGGCGCGATCGTGAACCTCACGCGCGCGATGGCGCTCGACCACGGGCGCGACGGCGTGCGGGTGAACTCGGGCAGCCGGACATGGGGTAGGGCGTCCGGCGAGGGGCCGTTCTTGCCCAAGGCGCACAAGACGCTATGCTGGCGCGCATGAGCTTGTCCTCCGACCTGCCCGGAACCTGGCTCCTCGAGTCCCGCATCGACGTGACGCCGGATGGCAGGCGCCACCCGGATCCCCTGCTCGGAGAGGATCCCGTCGCGCTCCTGATCTACGACCATGCCGGCCACTTCTCGGCGCAATTCATGAAGAGGGATCGGTCGGCTCGCGACGTGGCGGGCCCGGCGAACGCCAGGAACAATACCCAGGCCCAGGGCGGCTACGACGCGTACTTCGGCACCTATCGGGTCGATGATGCGAGCGGCACGGTGACGCAACGGCTCATGGGGTCGCTGTCCCCGGCCAATGTGGGCATGGTGTTGACGCGCGCCATGCAAGTCACCGGCGATACGCTGCGGATCGTGCTGGAGACGACGGCGGCCGATGGCACCGCGGTGATGCGCACGCTGACCTGGCGGCGCCTGGAGCAGGCGGGCTGACGGGAAGAAGCTCGAAGGGTCGGGAGCCTCGTCATCCCTTGCAGCGCCGTGCTCGCGGCGGCATCATCGTCCGCGCGGGGTAGAGCAATGGCAGCTCGCTAGCCCAACCTGCTAGAGGTTGATGGTTCGATTCCATCCCCCGCTATGCCCTGGCGCTGGTGATGCGGTTGCGTCATGGGCGCCCCGCTCCTATGATGGATTCGCGGGAAACCATGCCGCGACTCGTGAGAATGGAGGTGCTGGGTTATACCGATTCCGACTCCGATTCCAACGCTCAATGAATGGGGCATCATCATCCTGGTGACCCTGATTGGCGTTGCCGCGCTGGTGGAATTCCGGCGCAAAAAGCGCAAATAAGCAGATCGCGGTCTTGACGGGCGGCCCTCGAAAGGGGGTCGCCCGATTTACGAGACCCGAATGAAAAGGCCCCTCCGGGCGGAGGGGCCT
>DATIVM010000094.1:0-8754 GCA_035465975.1 Usitatibacter sp. | reverse complement strand
GTACTCGAGCATCGCCTCCATACGCCCGCGGTATTCCTTCGAGAGCACGATGCCGTTCGCGCGGGCGGCGAGGTACGCAAGCAGCAGCAGGTCCAGCCCGAACTGCTGGTACGAGACCGCCTGCTCGCGGTTCACGCCGTCGGGCGCGTTCTGCCGCAGCGCCTCGCGCTCGAGGAGCGCCCGCGCCCTCCCCAGCCAGCGCCGCGAGCGTTCCCAGTGCGGCCACGCGATCGCGGCCGTGAAGACGCCGGCGAGCTCGCCGACCAGGTGGTTGTTCGCGGAGGAGTGCAGCGAGAGGTGCCCGCAGATGAATTCGGCGTGCCGGTAGACCGAGTCGAGCCAGCGGGCGCGGAACGCCTCGCCCCCGGCGCCCGCGAAGATCGGCGCGTCCACGCCGCCGAGGAGCTGCCACGCGAGCGCCCAGTTCACGAGCCGCAGCCCCGCCTCGAGCGAGCTCGACCAGTTGGCGCCCATGCGGAACGGGCATTGCTCGAACCAGCTCTCGAGCTGCTCGCGGAACGCGCGCGCGTAGCGCTCGTCGCGCGTGAGCGCCCAGGCCTGCGCGAGCGTCACGAGCTGCAGGTGGCGGTTCGGCTCCCAGAGGTACTTGATGTCCCCGACGATGCGCGGATCGCGGTAGTCGAGCTGCTTGCCGAACGCGAGCGGCGCCTCGATGCCGGTCTTGGGATCGCGGTTCCAGCGCGGCGGCGTGCCGAGGTCGGCGTCCTCCAGCGCGAAGACGTCGAGGCGCCCGGCGGCGATGCGGTCGGCGGCCGCGGCGTAGGCGGAAGCGTCGAAGCCCGCGCCGGCGCCGATCCAGGGGACCGCCCGGCGCGAGAGATCCGGCGCGGGCACGTCGACCGCCGCGAGGCCCCAGCGCTCGATGCGCATCGCCGCCGCCTTCACGACGCGATGCCCCACTTCCGCCGGCGTCATGCAGCGCAGGCGGTTCCATTTCCAGGCGAGCCCGCTCAGGCGTACTGGCGGTGCCAGATCTCGAGGTTCAGCAATGCCCATATGAGTTTCTCGTGGTTCTGGCGGCCCGCGACGTGCTCGTCGAGCGTGCGGTCGAGGACCTTCGGGTCGTACCAGGGCCGCGTGCGCGAGGCCGGCCCGCGCAGGTGGTCGAAGACGAAGTCGCGCATCGGGCCGCGGAACCAGCGGTTCACGGGCACGCGGAAGCCCACTTTCGGCCGCTCGAGGATCGGCTCGGGGATCAGCTTCGCCGCCGCGCGCCGCAGGATCCACTTGGTGGTGAAGCCCTTCACCCGGCAGTGGTCGGGAAGCGTCGAGACGAACGCCGCGAGCTCGTGGTCGAGGAACGGCACGCGCGACTCGATCGAGGCGGCCATGGTCATGCGGTCGCCGCGCTCGAGCAGGTTGTCCGGGAGCCAGCTCGTCTGGTCCGCGTAGAGGATGCGGCGCA
This sequence comes from Usitatibacter sp., assembly GCA_035465975.1. Lineage (GTDB taxonomy): Bacteria > Pseudomonadota > Gammaproteobacteria > Burkholderiales > Usitatibacteraceae > Usitatibacter. The sequence continues at coordinate 7,328 of DATIVM010000094.1, read as the reverse complement.
GGGTGCTCGCGCGCGGGTCGGCGTCGAACGGCGGGACGAAGCCGCCGAACGCGTGCCCGTTCACGCGCAGCCGCGTGAGGCTCGCGCGCTCCGCGTTGCTGCACGCGCCGAACCAGCGCGGATAGCGCTCGGTCCAGTCCTCCAGGCCCAGGTTCGCGATGGCGGTCTTCGCGCGCCGGAACCCGTAGGGCAGCGAATGCACCAGCGGCTGGATGAGGCTGTGCCGGATCGCGCCGGGAATCGCGCGCTGGTAGGCGCCCGCGAAGCGCTCGAACACGTGCTTGGGATAGCCGCCCAGCAGCTCGTCGCTCCCCTCGCCCGTGAGCACCATCTTCACGCTTTTCGAGGCTTCCTTCGCGAGCATGTAGATCGGGATGTCCGAGGGCTCGGTCACCGGCGCGTCGCGATAGGCGACGAGCTTCGGCAGGTGCTCGACGAGGTCGTCGGGATCCACGACCAGCTCGTGGTGGTCGGTCGCGAAGTGCCTCGCCACCACGCCCGCGTAGCCGAGCTCGCTGTAGGCGCTCTCGGAGCCGCCGAATCCCACCGAGAAGGTCTTCACCTTCGGGTTGTGGCGCGTCATCAGCGCGACGATGGTCGAGGAATCGAGGCCGCCGGAGAGGAACGCGCCGAACGGCACGTCGCTCACCATCTGCAGCCTGACGGCCTCGTCGAGGCGCTCGAGGAAGCCCTCGACCCGGTCGCCCGCCGCCGCGCGGGAATCCGAAGGCGCCGGTTCCCGGTCCGGCGCCGTCCAGTAGCGTCGTTCCGCGAGCCGCCCGGCCTTCCACGTCGCGCACGTCCCGGGCGGCAGCTTGCGGATGCCGTGGAGCAGCGTCTTCGGGCCCGGCACGTAGCGAAACGCGAGGTAGTCCCACACCGCCGACTCGTCCACCGCGGGACGCGCGCCCGGCAGCACGAGCAGCGCCTTGATCTCGGAGGCGAAGTAGAAGCCCCGCGCGTCGCGCTTCACGAACAGCGGCTTCTCGCCGAAGCGGTCGCGGGCGACGAAGAGCTTCGCCTCGCGCGCGTCCCAGATCGCGAAGGCGAACATGCCGCGCAGCCGCTCGACGCAGCCCTCGCCCCATCGCGCGTAGGCGTGGAGCAGCACCTCGGTGTCGCTCGCGCGCGAGAAGCGGTGGCCGAGCGCCTCGAGCTCGGCGCGCAGCTCGCGGAAGTTGTAGATCTCGCCGTTGAAGGTGAGCGTGAGCCCGGCTTCGTCGTGGCGCATCGGCTGCGCCGCGCCCTCGGGATCGATGATCGCGAGGCGCCGATGGCCGAGGAAGGCGCGAGCGCCCTCGGGCGCGTCGATCGCCGCCGCGCCATGGCCGTCGGGGCCGCGGTGCGCGATCGCATCGAGCATGCGCCCGAGCGTCGCGCGGTCGAACGGCGATCCGCGCGCGACGACGGCGCCCGCGATTCCGCACACGGCTCAGTCCTTCCGGCCGGCGACCTTCGCCGGCGCCTGCGCGGGCCGCGCCTCGGGGCGGCCCGCGAGCGGCATGGCGGCATGGGCCGCGCCCGCGACCACCGCCGCGCCGCACAGCGCCGCGTAGTGCGCGCCGAGCTCCGCGGCGAGCCGGTCGATCGAGAACGCGGCGCGAATGCGCCGCCGGCACGCGCGGCTCATCCAGGAGATCCGCTCGCGGTCCCCGGAGAGCACGGCGAGCGCTTCCGCGATCGCCTTGCCGTCGCGCGCCGGGACCAGCAGGCCGTGGATGCCGTCGGTCATCACGTCGGGGATCGCGCCCACCGCGGTCGCGATCACCGGCACGCCCGCCGCCATCGATTCGAGGAGCGCGTACGGAAGCCCCTCGCTGTAGCTCGGCAGCAGCGACACGTGCGCGCCCTCCAGGAGCCGCAGCTTGTCGGCGCCGAACACGGGACCGGCGAAGGTGACGCGCGTCGCGATGCCGAGCGCGTGCGCGTAGCGCTTGAGGCGCCCTTCCTCCGGCCCGCCGCCCGCCACCGCGAGCCGCGCGTCCACGCCCAGCTCGTGGGCGAGGCGCACGCCTTGCAGCGCCTCGTAGAGCCCCTTCTCGCGCGCGAGGCGCCCGATGTAGACGAGCTGCAGCGGGCTCTTCTCGGCGCAGCCCACGACCGGCAGCAGGCTGAAGGGCCGGCAGTCGACGGCGTTGGGCAGCATCGCGACATCGCGCCCCGGGAGGAACTCGCGATAGGCCTCGAGCTCGCAGCGCGCGAGCACCACGAGGAGATCGGGAAGCCCGAGCGTCCAGCGCAGGAACCGCGTGAGCGCGGGCCGCCCGGCGAAGAAGCGCCGCGGCAGAGCGCCGCCGTGCACCTGGTAGACCACGCGCGCGCCGAGCGCCTTCGCGACGAGCAGGTACGCCACGTCGCGCCAGTAGGCGCGCGGGTTGAGCGACGTGTTGAGGTGCACGATCGAGGCGTGGCGGAAGACGATCGCCGCCGCGAGCGCGAAGGGGCTGAAGAGCAGGCGCAGCAGCCGGCCGATCGCGCCCTCGTCGCGTCCCTCGCTCCCCACCTGGAAATGGACCAGCTCGAAATCGTCGCCGAGCAGGGAGTCCATGAGCAGGTTCACGTGGGTGGCGACGCCGCTCAGGGCGGCGCGGTGCGGGCCGAGGAGGAGGACGACGGGGCGGTTCATGAGATCTCCTGGAGCCGGCGCGCGGCGACGGGAACGCGCGCGATGCCGCGCGGGACGCCGAGCGCCGAATAGACCTGCTCGAGGCGCTCCACGGCGCGTTAGAGCGTGTAGCGGAGGACGATGGTGGAGCGCGCCTCGCGGCCGAGGCGCGCGGCGAGCTCCGGATCGGCGAGGAGCGAGCGCAGCGCCTCGCCGAGGACGCGCGGCGCGCCGGGCGGGACGAGGAGCCCGTTCACGCCGTGCTCGATGAGGTCCGGGATGCCGCCCACCGCGCTCGCGATGACGGGGCAGCCGGCCGCCATCGCCTCGAGCACGCTCATGGGCAGCGCCTCGGCGTGCGAGGGCAGCACGAAGACGCAGGCGCGCGCGAGGAGCCGGTCGCGCTCGCGCGGCCCGATCCAGCCGCGCAGCGCCAGCCGATCTTCGATCCCCAGCGCGCGGGCGTGGCGGCGCAGCGCGTCGAGGTCGCCCTCGCCCGCGCACTCGATGCGCAGGCGCGGCTCGAGCGGCAGCACGCGGGCGGCGGCCTCGAGCAGGTCGTGCAGGCCCTTCGCCGCGCTGCAGCGCCCGGCGAAGGCGACGAGCCCGGGCTCGCGCGCCGGCGCGTGCGCCGCGGGCAGCGCCACGCAGTTCGGGATCACGACGATGCGCGGGTTGGAGGTCGCGCGATGCATCCACGCGGCCCAGCGCTCCGAAAGGACCACGATCACGGTCGCGCGGTCGAGGAAGAAGCGCGCCGCGCGCCGCGTGAAGGGACCGCCGTCCTCGCCCAGGAATCGCGCGAAGCCCCCGCCGTGCAGGTGGAAGACGACCGGCCAGCGCGCGAGAAGCGCCACGGCCATGTAGAGGCTCTTGCGCCAGAAGCTCCAGCGCGAGGCCGCGTGCACGTGCAGCACGCAGCGCCCGTGGCGCCACCAGAGCGTGACGCAGGCGAGGAACGCGTGCCAGGCCGTCGAGACCTTGCCCGCGCCCGTGCCCTCGCGGTGCGTGACGACGTACGCGATGGGCCAGCGCTCGAAGAGCCCCGCGGCGCGCCACGCGGCGATCACGGCCGAGATTCCGCCGCGGGTCCCGGGATCGGTGCCCAGCATGACGATGTGGGAGGGGTCGCGCGCGGCCATGGTCAGGCGCCGAGGGTCGCCTCGAGCCGGCGCCGCAGGTCTAGGCGCTGCACCAGCATGCGGGCCTTGCCGCGCGGCGTGCGCTCGATGCGCGGCACCTGGACGACCGTCACCGTGCAGCCGCCCTGCAGCTTCTCTTCGATCGCGCCGGCGATGCGCCGCGCCGCGCGCGGGTCGAGCGTCCCCTCGGCCACCACCTTCAGCCGCAGCTCGCCGGGGCGCTCCTGCTCGTACTGGATGGCGTCGAGCGTGGAAAGCTCCGGGAAATGCGCCGTTCCGAGCGTCGTGATCGAGGCGAGCCGCTCGTCGCGGCAGGCGATGAATTCCTGCACCCGTCCCGAGACGTGCTCCACGGCGGCATGGCCCGCGAGTCGCGGATGGCCGCCCTCGCCCCGCATGGCGAGGTCGCCGGTGCGGTAGCGCACGAACGGCATCACGCGGTTGTCGAAGCTCGTCCCCACCACGTAGCCGAGCCGGCCCGGCTCGGTGATCGGGCGGTCGCGCGCGTCGAGGAGCTCGAGCCAGCCGTACTGCGGCCAGAAGAAGTAGCGCCCGTCGTCGGGCATCGTGCCGGCCATGAGGACGCGTTCCGAATGGCCGTAGTGCGCGAGGACCGGGCAGCCGAACACGCGCCGGAACTTCTCCATCTGGAAGCCGTACACGTTCTCCGAGAAGAGCATCACGCCCTTCACGCCGCGGGTGAACGCGGGCAGCGGATGGCGCTCGAGCCAGCTCGCGAGCGCGAAGAGCGCCGAGGGGAAGGCCTCGACGAACGCCGGCCGCCAGCGCTCGAGCACGCGCGCGTGCGCCGGCATGTGGCGCGGCTCCAGGTGATCGCAGGAGAGCATCAGGTGGCGGCGGATGGGCTCGTAGGCCCACAGCGGGCCGCCGCGCTCGGCGCCGGGAATCGTGCGGCCGCGCAACGCCAGCACGAGGTCGTCCTCGCCCGCCCCGACGCGCGCGCGGAAATCGGCGACGAACGCGTGCTCCTTCGGGCGGCTCACGTGCTTCTCGAGGAAGAAGCGCATCGGCGTGCTGGTCGAGCCGCCGGTGAACGTCTCGAGCGCCGCCGAGCGGTGCATCGCGGTCGAGAGGTAGCGCTCGGGAGCGCGCTTGATGTCGTGCTTGTCGACGACCGGCAGCGCGCGCAGCACCGCCGCCGGGTCGCCGAGCTGCCCGAGAAGATGGCGCCACGGCCGGTACGCGGGGACCGTCTCGAGGGCCCAGGCGAGCGTCTCCTCGAGCTTCGCGGCCGCGTAGCCCGCCGCGCGCTCGGCATCGCGCGTCGCCTCGATCGCCGAGCGGAACTCGTCGTACGCCGCCCCGAGCCGCATGCGCCGCGGCAGGCACGCGTACGCGCTCCCCGCCGCCGCGCGCAGCCACGCGGGCGCGCGCAAGTAGCGGGCGAGCCACGGGTGCAGCAGGTCCTCGATGGCGAGGGCGTTGGCGCTCATCGGCGGCTCACGGGGCGAAGCGCGGGCGGCGCACATAGAGGTCGGTGACGCTCAGGTGGCCGGCGCGATTGAGGGTGTGCATGCCGAGGATCGCGTCGCTCGCGCACGGGACGATGCGGCGCGCTTCCTCCTCGGCGTAGTCGCCCTCGTCGAGACGCGTCACGCGATGGAGGGCGATCCCCGCGCCGTAGATCGGCGTGCAGACCTGCCCCGGCCGGTAGAGGTCGTCGCCGGAGGCGAACAGCCGGCCCGCGGGGCGCGCGCCGCGCACGTCGGACCTCACCGGGTTGCGGCGGTGCGGCTTCCAGTCGCCCAGCAGGCGGTCGGCATGGAAGAGGTGCAGCTCGTCGTTCACCTCGCCGCCGTCGGCGCCCAGCGCCGCGAACATCCACCAGCGGTCGCCGGCGCGGTGCAAGGTCGCATCGGCGGCCCACACGTCGCGCAGGATCGCGCGCTCGAGCTTCCAGCGGCGCGGGAAGTCCACGCAGCGGTAGATCTCGATGGTGCGGTTGTGCGCGCTCTCCGGGATCATGTAGAGCGCGCCGCCCTCCTCGACCAGGAACGGGTACGAGAGGTGGTAGTCGCGCTCGAGGACCGGGACCGGGGCGGAGGCGCGCCCCGAACGGTCCACCTCCACGACGCTGATGTGCGCCTTCCCGGCGTGGAACGGCAGCTCCTCGAAGAAGATGTAGTGGCGCCCGTTCGCCTCCACCGGGAAGGGATCGGCCCAGAAGCGATCCTTGGGCGGCACGAGGCGGAAGAATCCGTCCAGGGAGCCGGTCCATGGCTCGTGCGCGGCGAAGCGCCACGCGATCTGCCATTGCCCCACGGTGAGCTTGCGCTCCGCGGCGCGGCTCGCCACGCGTGCGGCGAGCCGCGCGAGCGATCCGGCGAGCGCGCCGCCGCGCGGCCAGGCGCGGCGCAGGAGCGGGCGCGCCGGAAGCGTCGCCTGCTCGAGCCAGGGCGTGCCGTACGCATGCAGGTCGCGCAGCGCGCGCGCGAGGAAATCCGCGCTCTTCGAGAGCAGCCCCTCGCGCGTGCGCGCGACCGAGAAAGCGACCGTGCGCGACCACGAGGCGCAGGCGACGCGGTCGGGCTCCCCGGGACGGCGAATGCGGATTGCGGAGGCGATGACGGGCGCGGCCTCGATCACCTCCTGCACCGCGGCGAGCGGCTCCTGCGTGCCGTGGTCCTCGCCGAAGCAGTAGCGCCAGGTGCCGAAGCGCGCGAGGCCGTCGAGCGCCGCGTCGTCCACGTCGCCGGCCGCGAAGGCGACGTCGACCCTGAAATCCCGAAGCGCGTCGCGCCCGGCGCGCGGCGCGTAGCGGATGCGCCGCTCGGGGGCGACCAGGAGCCCGAGGTCGCCCTCGGCTCCTGCGTCGCGGCCGCCGAAGAGGCGCCGGTCGAGCGAGCGATAGGCGCGCCAGGCGAGCGGCTCGGCGGGCGCGGGCGGTCCGGCGCGCTCCTCCACCGCGACGAAAACGAGCTCGGCGAAATCCGCGGCGGCGACCTTCGCGAGCGCCTCCACCAGCCAGCGCGGCTGGCGCGCGCGGTCCGCGAACACGCCCACGCGCAGCCTCGCGCGGCCCGCGCGGGAAAGCGGGATCGCCCCGACAAGCTGGGGACCCCCGGCGAAGCACCGGACGTTGGCGGCCGGGCCCGGGACGGGGGCTAGAGACGCCACACTCGCACCCCTTCGCGGCGAAACGCGGCGGGATCGAGCGCGGGCTTCACCTGCACGAGGCAACCCTGGCGGACGATCTTCTCCAGGTAGTCGGCGCTCGGCCGGGCGAGGAAGGCCTCGTGGGCGACGGCGAGGATCGCGCAGTCGGCGGCGGGAAGCTCGTCCCAGCTGCGCAGGCGGATCCCGTACTCGTGCAGCGTCTCGTCGGGATCGGCCTGCGGGTCATGCACGAAGCACTCGCAGCCGAACTCCTCGAGCTCGCGGATCATGCCGACCACCTTGGTGTTGCGGATGTCCTTGCAGTTCTCCTTGAACGTGAGGCCGAGCACGTTCACCTTGGCGCCGAGGACGTTGCGCCCCTGGTGGATCATCTGCTGCACGACCTTGCGCGCGATCCACGGGCCCATGTTGTCGTTGATGCGCCGCCCGGCGAGGATCACCTC
>DATIVM010000093.1:0-4162 GCA_035465975.1 Usitatibacter sp. | reverse complement strand
TACGAGACCGCCGAGGAGAAGGAAGCCGCCGAAGGCGTCGGCGGCTACGCCCGCCCGATGCCGCCGAGCTGGCTGGAGCGCCAGAAGGTCGAGGTCGCGCGCCGCATCGCGGCGGCCGACGTGCAACTCGCGCTCGGCGCGGCCCGGATCGGCGCGCGCGGAAGCTTCGGACGCGCGGGCGACGCGATGGACCTGTCGCTGCACGCGCCCGACCTTTCGGTGCTCGCGCGGCCCTTCGGCATCGCCGCCGCGGGGCGCGTCGACGCGCAGGGGCGCATCACCGGCACGTTCGATGCGCCCGCCGGACGGATCGCGCTCACCGGGACGAACCTCACGCTGCCGTCGAACGTGTACCTCGCCGACGCGAAGCTCGAAGCGCAGGCGGGCACCAGCGCCGCGAGCCGCATCGAGGCGAGCTTCACCGCGCACGGCATCGCCCTCGGGAAGGAAACGCCGCCGTCGCCCTTCGCCGACGCGGTCACGGCGACGCTCGCCGGCACGCGCGCGGCGCACACGCTGAAGGTCGAGGCGCGCATGACGAAGGAATCGACGCTCACCGTGGCGCTCGCCGGCGGGCTCGATCCGCGCGCGCCGCGGCCCGCCTGGAACGGGCGCGTCGAGTCGCTCGCGCTCGCGGGCCCGGGCGCCTTCGCCCTCACCGCGCCGGTGCGGCTCGCCGCCTCCGCCGAGCGCGTCGAGCTGGGCGACACGATACTGCGCGGCGAGTGGGGGGAGGCGCACTTCCAGCAGACGCGCTGGACCCCGCAAACGCTCGACGTGCAGGGATCCACGCCGGGCGTGGAGATCCGCGCGCTCGCGCGGTCGCTGCGCCTCGGGCACGCGCCGCGCTCGAACCTCGTCGTCGCGGGAAGCTGGCGCGTGCACGCGGCGCAGAGCTTCAACGGCTCCGTCGAGCTCCACCGGCTCTCGGGCGACGTGCGCGTCGGCACGCCGGCGCTGGCGCTGGGACTCACCGATCTCGTCGTGCGCGCGGACGTGAGCGACGGACGGGCCCGCGCGAGCGTGGAGATCGCGGGCGAGCGCGTCGGCCGCATCCAGGGCGATGCGAGCGCGCTCCTCGCGCGCGGCGCGAAAGGCTGGCAGCTCGCGCCCGATGCGCCGGTCGCCGGGCGGCTCTCCGCCGACGTGCCGGACCTCTCGACCTTCGCCGCATGGATGGGGCCCGATGCGCAGATCCACGGGCGGCTCGTCGCCCACGCGTCGGTCGCGGGGACCGGCGCCGCGCCGCGCGTGACGGGCGAGGTGCGCGCCACCGAGGTCGCGCTGCGCGAGCCGCAGACCGGCTTCGAGATCGAGCACGGCGACGTGGCGCTGCGGCTCGACGGGCGCTCGATCGCCATCGACCGCCTCGTCGCCGAGGGGCCGTGGCACGCCCCGGAAGGCGCGCGCAACCGCATCCCCGGTGCGTCGAGCCACGCGCCGGGAACGCTCGGGGCGAGCGGCTCCCTCGACCTCGGCGCGGGACAGGGCGCGATCCGCATTCGCATCGCCGCGCTTCCCGTGACGCAGACGCCCAACCGCTTCGTGGCGCTTTCGGGCGAGGCGCGGCTCGAGGCGACGAAGCAGGGGGTGCTCGCCGCGGGCGACCTCAAGGCCGACGCCGGCTGGATCGGCGCGCTCGAGTCCGCGCCGCCCTCGGTCTCCGACGACGTGGTGGTGGTGCGCGCGGCGCGCCCGGAGGCGAAGACGCCGTCGGGCCTCGCGCGCGAGCCCATCGCGGTCGACGCGCGCTTCGACCTCGGCGACCAGCTCTATTTCGAGGGGCGCGGTCTCGATACGCGCCTCGCCGGGAACCTGCGCGTCACCGGCACGCCGACGGCGCTGCGCGCGACCGGCGCGGTGCGCACGGTCGGCGGCACGTACGACGGCTACGGGCAGAAGCTCACCATCGAGCGCGGCGTGCTCCAGTTCGGCGGGCCGATCGAGAACCCGCAGCTCAACGTGCGCGCCGTGCGCAAGGGCCTGCCGGTGGAGGCGGGCGTCGAGGTGCTCGGCACCGTCGCCCATCCGAGCGTGCGGCTCGTCTCGACGCCGGACGTGCCCGAGCCCGAGAAGCTGTCGTGGCTGGTGCTCGGCCGGGCCCCGTCGGACCTCACCGCGGGCGACGCCTCGGTGCTCGTGCAGGCCGCCTCGTCGATGCTCGGCAAGACGCCCGGCGAGGACCTCGGGAAGAAGCTGGGCTTCGACGAGGTGAAGGTGGGACGCGCGAGCACCAGCAGCGTGCTCGGCGTGCTGCCCGAGAGCACGGTGGCGGGGCGCATCGGCACCTCGTCGGCGGCGGAAGTGGTGACCGTCGGCCGCAGCATCACGCGCGACGTGCACCTTTCGTACGAGCAGGAGCTGGGCGCCGCCGAAGGCACGCTCAAGCTCGCGTGGAAGCTCACGCGCCGGTTCGAGCTCCTCGCGCGCGCCGGATACCTGCCCGGCCTCGACGCCGTGTACCGCTGGACCTTCGAGTGAGCGGGATCGCCGGCTCCCGCGTGGTCCGATCGGCAGGGGCGCGTTGTATCGGTAACCTGCGCGCGGTTCGCGGGCTCCTACGGCGCGGTAGAATTACGGCTACACCGTGCCGCCCGGCACGCGAGCCGTCCCAGGAGCCCCGATGTACGAATGCCCGTGGTGCAGCCACAAGAGCTTCTCCTTCTGGCAGAAGCAGACCCTCGGCCCGAATCGCACGATGCGCTGCGCGAACTGCGCGCGCCACGTGAGCGTGCCGTGGGGCCGGGCGCACCTCGCCGCGATCCCGCTCTTCGTGTGCGCGCTCGCCGGGCTCTGGTTCATCGGCGACGCGTTCAACTCCAAGCTCTTCGCCCTCGCCGGCGCCTTCGTGGGCGTCGCGGTCGGGATGGTGCTCACCATGCCGATCTACCACGCGTTCGTGCCGCTGGTTAAACCCGCCGCCTCCGCCGGCCGGAAATAGCCTGCGGTAGACTAGCCCCTTCGGGCGGAAGGGGAACGACATGAATGCGATCTCCCGTGCCGCGGCTGTCGTGGCGGCGCTCGTGCTGGCCGCTCCGGCGTCGGCCTCGTCGGCGTTCTTTCCCGTGCGGCTCGCCGATGACATCGTCCTCCAGCTTCCCGGGGACTGGACGATCGTGGAAGGCAATCCGCGCAACCAGCCGCAGGCGTCCGTGGAATCGCGCGCGGCGCCGGACGGCGAGGTCGATGCCGAATCCCAGCCGCGCTTTTCCGCGGACGACTACGACGACGCCGGCCGTGTCGCGGCGCGCGTGGAAGTGCGCTACCACCCCTGGCAATCGGCCTCGCAGGACGACGCGGCCGGCGCCACCGAATTCGAGCTCGGCCGGGTGGACCGGGCGATGCACGCCGCGGTGGAGAAATCCTTCGGCGAGCTCGGCATCGCCCTCCTCGAATGGAAGGGCACCGTGAAGCGCGACGTGAACGGAACCGCCGCCTTCCTCACCGAGTATCGGCGTTCGCCGTACCTCGACAACGGCAACTTCGTGGTGCGCATCCTGCGGGTGCTCGACGGCCCGCGCTCGTTCAGCGTGACGGTGTCGTACCGCGAGCAGGACGGGGCGGGGCTCGGCCCCGTCTGCGAGCGCATCCTCTCCTCGCTTCGCCGGGGAGCGCCCGGTCAGCCGCGCAGCGCGCCGATGCCGCTCGCGAGATAGAGCACCCCGAGGACCACGATCACGCGCCGCGTCCAGAGCCGGAACGCGACGTCGCTCATGCGCTCGAGGACGTTCGCGGACAGGCGCGTGCCGGCGAGCGCCGCGACCACCATCGCCACGGCCGGCACGAGCGCGACGTCGGCCTGCGCGCCGCGCGCGAGCGCGCCGAAGTAGACGATCTTGAGGAGGTGGCTGAAGGTCTGCGTCACGGCCTTGGTCGCGACGACGCGCTGGCGCCCCATCCCGGAGCGCACGAAGAAGAGGTCGAGCAGCGGCCCCGCGATTCCCGCGGTGAGCGACAGGCAGACGCACAGCAGCCCGCAGGCGAACGGGTGCCCGCGCCGCTCGACGTTGAGGTGCAGGCGCTCGGGAAGCGCGAGCCCCGCGAACGGCGCGAGGCCCATGGCGATGAGGACGCCCGCCTTGCCGAGCACGACGCGCGCGAGCGCGAAGAGGCCGAGGGCGACGAGCCCGCCCGCCACGTAGCCGCCCACGATGCGCCAGTC
>DATIVM010000092.1:0-3173 GCA_035465975.1 Usitatibacter sp. | reverse complement strand
CCACCACGCGGTGACGGGCACGGGCGCGGTCGCGACGGCGGTGGCCTGCGCGATCGAGGGCACGATCCCGCAGCGCATGCTCGCCCGCGGCACCGATCCGCTCGCGGCGCGCATCGGCCATCCCTCCGGCGTGCTGCGCGTGGGCGCCTAGGTCCGGCGCGAGGGACGCGAATGGGTCGTCGAGAAGGCCGTGATGAGCCGCAGCGCCCGCCGTCTCATGGAAGGCTGGGTGCGCGTGCCGCAGGAGGTGCTCGCGCCCGCCCGCGACGAGGCGCTTCCGGTCGGCTAGAATACGGCCATGCCGCGCGCTGCCCTCCTCGCCGCGGCGCTCGCCTTCGCAACCGCCGCGTCCGCGGCCGACCTGCACGTCTCCGACGCATGGATCCGGTTGCTTCCGGGCGGCGCGCCTTCCGCGGGTTACTTCACCCTGCACAACGATTCGCCGGTCGACGTGCGGCTCGAAAGCGCCGCGTCGCCCGATTTCGGCGAGGTGTCGATGCACCGCACCGTCGAGGAGGCCGGATCCGCGCGCATGGAGCCGGTCGACGAGGCGGTGGTGCCCGCGCACGGCGAGCTGCGCTTCGCGCCGGGCGGCTACCACCTGATGATGATGCAGCCGAAGCCCGGGCTGAAGCCGGGCGCGCAGGCCGTCGTCGCGCTTCGCCTGTCCGGCGGGCGCACGCTCACCGCGTCCTTCCCGATCCGCGGGCCGGCGGGACGATAGGGGATCGCGCGCGATGGAGCACTTGCGGCAGGCGCTGCTCTTCCTCGTTCCCTGGGAGTTCTCGCCCCTCGCGCTCGTCCTCTGCGCGGGTGGCGCCGGCGCCTATGCGCTCGGCCTGCGGCGCTCGCCGCGCGGCGAGCGCCCTTCGGTCGGCCGGCGCATCGCGTTCTTCACCGGCTGCGCGCTCGTCTGGTTCGTGATGCAGACGCGCTTCGACTATTTCGCGCAGCACATGTTCTTCATGCACCGCATCGCGCACCTCGTGCTGCACCACCTCGGCGCGTTCCTGATCGCCCTCTCGCTGCCGCTCGCGACGATCGGCCGCGGCCTCCCGGCGCCTTTCGCACGCAACGTCGCCCGCTTCTGGGAGCGCCCCGGCATGCAGCTCGCGGTGCGCGCGATCCAGAACGTCTGGGTCGGGCCGGTGGTCTTCGTCGGCCTCATCTTCTTCTGGCTCACCCCGCCGATCCACTTCGTCGCGATGCTGAGCCCGGAGTGGTACTGGGTCATGAACTGGAGCATGTTCCTCGACGGGCTGCTCTTCTGGGCGCTGGTGCTCGACCCGCGCGGCCCGGCCGAGGGCGGGTGGGCGGGCTTCGGGCCGCGCATCTGGATGCTCGTGCTCGCGATGCCGCCCCAGATCGTGCTCGGCGCGTACATCGCCCTCTCCGGCCGGGAGCTCTTCGACGTCTACGGCCTTTGCGGCCGCGCGTGGGACATGAGCGCGGCGACCGACCAGACCATCGGCGGGCTCGTCACCTGGATTCCGGCCGCGATGATGCACGTCGTGGGCGCGCTCATCGTGTTCTCGCGCTGGATGCACGCGGATCGCGGGCGCCCGGCGCCCGCGCGCGTGCTCGCCTCGGGAATCGGGGATTGATCGCCATGCGCCGCCTCGCCGCGCTGCTCGCCGCCCTCCTCGCCCTCGCGGCCTGCGACCGCCTCGTCGGCAACGACGGACCGGTGCGCAACGTCGCGGGGCTGGTGCACGACCTGCGGTTCACGATGACCGATCCCGCGGGCCGCACCGTGCGCGCGGCCGACTTCCGCGGCGGGCCGGTGCTGGTCTACTTCGGCTACATCCATTGCCCCGACGTGTGCCCCACGACGCTCGCGCGCCTCGCGCACGCGGCCGAGACGGCCGGCCCGCGCGACCTGCGCATCGTCTTCGTGACCGTCGACCCGGGGCGCGACACGCTTGCGCAGCTCGCCGCGTACGCGCAGGCGTTCGGCCCCCGGGTCACCGGGCTTCGCCCGAGCGAGGACGAGCTCGCGGAGCTCGCGAAGCGCTACCGCGTGAGCTACTCGCGCGCGAAGCCCGATGCGCGCGGCGAGTACGAGGTGATGCACAGCAGCGGCGTGTTCGCCTTCGATGCCGAAGGGCGCGCGCGGCTGATGATCCTGCCGGGGGCGTCCGAGCGCGACATCGAGTCGGCGCTGCGGCGGCTTTCCGGGCCGTCGCGCGGCAAGGCCTGACCGGCATCAACCCGGGATCGAAGCGCCCGCGGCGAGCAGCAGCGAAAAGGCGAGGAGCAGCCGTCCCGCCTTGGGCGTCGTGGGGACGAGATCCTCGTGGCGGTCCCGGGCGAGGACGTCGCGCGCCGTCGAGATCGCGAGGGGCAGCGTGGCGAGCGGCATCAACACCCACGCGCTGAAGCCCGCGATCCAGAGCAGCGGCGGCACCGCGAACGCGAGCGCCTGCAGCGCGACGAATTCCGCGCGGCTCCAGCCGATGCCCCAGCGCACCGCGACGGTCACCTTCCCCTTCACGACGTCGAAGGCGCGGTCGCGGATGTCGTCGATCACGAGGATCGCGGTGGTGAGCGCCCCGACGGGGATGCCCAGCGCGACGGCGACCGGCGGAAGGGCCTCCGGCACGATCCACGTCCCCGCGGTCGCGCCGAGGACCGGGGCCGCCTGCACGTAGTACGCGCCGGCCACCGATACGATGCCGAAGAAGAGGAAGAACAGCGGATCGGCGAGCGTATGCCGCCCGAGCGGGAACGGCCCCGCGGAGTAGGCGAGGCTCGCCGCGACCGCGAGGAGCCCGATCGCGAGCGCGCCGAGGCCAGCATGGACGATCAGGTACATCCCGGCGACGAGCGCGCCCGCGTAGGCCGCGAGCGTCGCGTTGCGCAGCCCGGCGAGCGTGAGCGTGCCGCGCGCGAGCGCGCGCACGAGCTCGGGATGCTCGCGGTCGTGCGGCTCGCGCGCCAGGTTCTCGTAGTTGTCGGTGAGCACGCCGCCCACCTGGATCAGCCATCCGGCGAGGAACGCGCAGAGCGCCGCGGGCGGATCGACGAAGCCGTCGCGCGCGGCGAGTCCCACCGCGACCGCCACCGGCGCGAGCGCGGTCGGCAGCGTGTGGGCGGGATAGCGCAGCTTGCGGCGCCAGACTTCGGCGCGCGACCACTCTCGCGGGTCTCCGACTCGTTGGGGCATCGCCGGG
>DATIVM010000091.1:0-6497 GCA_035465975.1 Usitatibacter sp. | reverse complement strand
TCCACGCGATGCTGGCCGAGGAAGGCGAGCGCCGCGGGGAGCCGCGCCGCGGCCGCGCGGCCTTCGAGCGCGGGCGCGAGGTTCTGCTTCGAGAGCTTCTCCCCGCGCGCGTCCACCGCCACGGGGAAGTGCAGGTAGCGCGGCGTCGCGAAGCCGAGCGCGCGCTGCAGAAGGATCTGGCGCGGCGTGGAGGCGAGGAGGTCCGCGCCGCGCACGACGTCCGTCACGCCCTGCTGCGCATCGTCCACCACGACCGCGAGCTGGTAGGCGTGCAGCCCGTCGCGGCGCTTGAGCACGAAGTCGCCGACGTCGCGCGCGACGTCCTGCGCGACGGGTCCCTGCACGCGATCGTCGAACCCGACGACGCCGGCCGGAACGCGGAAGCGCTCCGCGCAGCGCGCATCCGGCGCAAGCGAAAGACCGCGGCAGGTTCCGGGATAGACCGCGCCCTCGATGCCGCGGATCGCGGAGTCGGCGATCTCGCGCCGGGTGCAGCGGCAGCGGTACACGGCGCCCGCGCGGCGCAGCCGCTCGAGCGCCTCCTCGTAGAGCGCCGTGCGCGCCGATTGCCGGGCCACCTCGCCGTCCCATTCGAGCCCGCAGGCCTCGAGCGCGCGCAGGATCGCGTCGCCGGCGCCGGGCACGCTGCGCGGGCTGTCCACGTCCTCGATGCGCACGCTCCAGCGCCCTGCGGCCGCGCGCGCATCGAGCCAGCTCGCGAGCGCCGCGACGAGCGAGCCGAAGTGCAGGGGGCCCGTGGGCGAAGGCGCGAAACGCCCGTGGTAGCTCACGACAGCAGCTCCGCCGCGACGAGCGGATCCTCGAGGCGCTTCACCAGCCAGCGCAGCGCCTTGCCTTCCTTGCCCGGGCGCCACGCGACGAGGAGCTCGGCGGGCGCGCGTTCCGCCGCGACCGAGAGGATGCGCAACCGGCCGGCGAGCGCCTCGCGCTCCGCGATCCAGCGCGGCAGGAAACCCACGCCCAGCCCCGCCACGTGCGCCGCGGCCTTCGCCTCCATCGAGGGCACGGTGAGGGTGTCCTGCCCGGAGAGCAGGCCCACCGTGCGCGGCTCGAGCATGCGCGAGCTGTCGGCGACGCTCACCGCGCGATGGGCCTGGATCACCTCGTCGGCGAGCGGCTGGGGCTCGCGGCAGATCGGGTGGAAGGGCGCGGCGACGAAGGCCATCGGGACGCGGCCGAGGCTCCGAACCGAATAGTTGCGCCCGGGCGGCGCGTCGCCGGGCGCGCCCACCGCGATGTCCGCGCGGCCCGAGGCGATGGCGTCCCAGGTGCCGCCGAGGACCTCGTGCAGGATGCGCACCCGCGTGCCGGTCTTCTGCGCGTAGAGCTCTTCCACCAGCCCGAACAGCTTCTCGATGCCGATGACGGTATCGAGCGCGATGCGCAGCTCCGCCTCCCAGCCGCTCGCCACCTGCTGCACGCGGCACTCGAGGTCCGCCGCCGCCCGCAGCAGGCGCCGGCCCTCGCTCAGCAGCTCGCGCCCGGCCTCGGTCAGCACGGCGCGCCGGCCGTTGCGGTCGAAGAGGCTCACGCCGAGGCCCTCCTCGAGCTGGCGAACGGAGTAAGTGATCGCTGACGGCACGCGGTGCAGCTCGGTCGCCGCCGCCGCGAACGACCCCTTGCGGTCGATGGCGTCCAGGACCTGCAGCGTTTCAAGGGACAATTTCATATTCGAAATTACTGAACGTACGGGTCAATACTTTCCGCTTGAGTAATAGAAGATCCAGCCACATCATACGCTTCGTCATTCAAATCGAATCATGAAACGGAGTCGTACATGACCGAGATTCGACGCGGAACCGAGCGCGGCCTGGCGGATCATGGCTGGCTGCGTTCCTTCCACAGCTTCTCCTTCGCCGACTACTACGACCCGCGGCACATGGGCTACGGCCCGCTGCGGGTGATCAACGAGGACCGCGTGCAGCCCGGGCAGGGCTTCGGCGCCCACGGGCACCGCGACATGGAGATCCTCAGCTACGTGCTGGAGGGCGCGCTGGCCCACAAGGATTCCATGGGCAACGGCTCCGTGCTGCGCCCCGGCGATGTGCAGCGCATGTCCGCGGGAACGGGCGTGACGCACAGCGAGTTCAACGGCTCGGACCGCGAGCCGGTCCATTTCCTCCAGATCTGGATCGAGCCGAACGCGCGCGGCCTCGCGCCGGGCTACGAGGAGGCGCATTTCGGCGCCGCGGACAAGCGCGGGAAGCTGCGCCTCATCGCCTCGCCCGACGGGCGCGAAGGCTCGGTCACCATCCACCAGGACGCGTCGGTCTACGCCTCGCTCCTCGATGGCGACGAGGCCGTGGAGCTCGTGCAGGGGCCCGGCCGCCGGGCCTACGTCCACGTCGTTCGCGGCGAGGCGCGCGTGAACGGCGAACGCCTGGAAGCGGGCGACGCCCTCAAGATCTCCGGCGAGGAGCGCGTGCGCATCGACCGCGGCCGCGCCGCCGAAGTGATGCTGTTCGACCTTCCCTGAAACAACCACCAACAACCCAGGAGTTCCCCATGAACCCGAACCTCGCCAACATCCTCGCCCTCGTGGGCCGCATCCTCGTCGCCGCGATCTTCGTGATCTCCGGCTACGGCAAGATCGGCGGCTTCGAGGGCGTCGCCGGCTACATCGGCTCGAAGGGCCTGCCCATGCCGCAGCTCCTCGCGACGCTCACCATCGTCCTCGAGCTCGGCGGCGGCCTGCTGCTGATCCTCGGCTACAAGACGCGCTGGGTGGCGCTGCTCTTCTTCCTGTGGCTGATCCCGACGACGCTCATCTTCCACGCGTTCTGGGGCCTCGATCCCAAGACCGCGCAGCAGATGCAGATCCATTTCCTGAAGAACGTGTCGATCATGGGCGCGATGCTGCTCCTCGTGGCGAACGGGCCCGGCGCATGGAGCATGGACCGGAAATGAGCGCGACCGTCGAATCGGCGGGGCGCCTGCGCGCGGTGGCGCAGGTGCTCGCCTCGCAGGAGGCCCCGGTCGGCACGTTCACCGTGCGCCGCGCGCTCCCCGCGCGCGAGCGCCATTCCATCGGGCCCTGGGTCTTCCTCGACCACTTCGGGCCGTATCGCGCGAAGCCGGGCGTCGACGGCGTCGGAGCGCATCCCCACGCGGGCATCGAGACCGTGACCTACCTTCTCTCGGGGCGCAACGAGCACCGCGATTCCGCCGGGCACACGGGCATCGTCGGGCCGGGCGGCGCGCAGTGGATGACGGCCGGGCGCGGCGTGGTCCACGCCGAGCGGCCGGTCGCGGACGGCGGCGAGTCCGAGCTCGTGGTGCACGGCCTGCAGCTCTGGACCTCGCTCCCGCGGCTCCTCAAGAACACCGCGCCGCGCTACCAGCGCATCGAGGCGGAAGCGATCCCGGTCGTCGCGCTCGACGGCGCGACGGTGCGCGTGATCGCCGGCGCCTTCGGCGATGCCGCGGGTCCCGCGCAGGTGCTCATGCCGACCCTGCTCTGGCACGTCTCGATCGCGCCGGGCGCCACGTTCGAGGCCGCGATTCCCGAAGGACACGAGGCGGGCGCCTACGTGATCGAGGGCGAGGGCGATTTCGACGGCGCGCGCGCGGGCGCGGGCCGCCTCGTCGCGTGGGAGGGGATCGCGGGCGGCGCGCGCGTGCGCAATCCGGGACCCGGCGCGCTCGAGCTGATGGTGCTCGGCGGGGCGGGCGCCGAAGGCCCGCTCGTCTTCCACGGGCCGTTCGTCATGAACAGCGTGGACCAGGTGCGCGCGGCCGAGGTCGCCTACCGCACGGGCCGCATGGGCCGGCTCGCGGGGCCATGACCATGGTGAAGGTGCTGGTGTTCGCCGGCAGCGCACGGCGCGACTCGCTCAACAAGAAGCTCGCGCGCATCGGCGCGCGCCACGTCGCAGCGTCGGGAGGCGAGGCCACGTTCGTCGACCTCGACGACTATCCGATGCCGCTCTACCACGGCGACCTCGAGGCGGCCGAGGGCCTTCCGCCCAACGCGCGAAAGCTGCGCGAGGTCTTCCTCGCCCACGACGCGCTCCTCATCGCCTCCCCGGAGAACAACTCCTCGGTGACGGCGCTCCTCAAGAACACGCTCGACTGGCTCTCGCGCAGCATCGGCGACGGCAAGGGCGCGAACAGCGGGCTCGCGCCCTATCGCGGCAAGCTCGCGGGACTGATGTCCGCCTCGCCCGGCCCGTTCGCCGGCGTGCGCGGGCTCCCGCACCTGCGCCAGATCCTTTCGTCGCTCGGCGTGACGGTGCTCGGCGCGCAGGTGAGCATCCCGCGCGCCGACCAAGCGTTCACCGCCGGGGGCGCGCTCGAGGATGCCGGGCAGGACGCGCTGGTGGCGAAGCTCGCGCACGCGGTGGTGGACACCGCGCGCAAGCTGCGCGAGGCGCCCGATCCGCCGCGCATCATGCAGGATCATTGAAAGCGGCCCGCGCCGCCCCCATTCTTCCCGGCACGTCGGATTGCCGCTTCCAATCGCGCGCATTGGAATATTTCATTGGCGCGCCGGAACCGGAATCGGTCAAGCTGTCCAAATCGCAAGAGGAAGGGAGTCCTCCATGGTTCCGAAGACGCAGGCCGCGCCCCGCATCGACATCGGCATTCCCGAGGCGGACCGCGCGAAGATCGCCGATGGCCTTTCGCGGCTGCTCGCCGATACATATACGCTCTACCTCAAGACCCACAACTTCCACTGGAACGTGAAGGGGCCGATGTTCCAGACCCTGCACCTCATGTTCGAGACGCAATACACCGAGCTCGCGCTCGCCGTGGACCTCGTCGCCGAGCGCATCCGCGCCCTCGGCTTCCCGGCACCCGGCACCTACGCCGCGTATGCGAAGCTCTCCTCCATCGAGGAGACCGACGGCGTGCCCGAGGCGCGCGAGATGATCCGCCTGCTGGTCGAAGGCCAGGAGGCGGTGGTGCGCACGGCGCGCAAGATCTTCCCGCTCGTCGAGAAGGCGAACGACGAGCCCACAGCGGACCTGCTCACGCAGCGCATGCAGGTGCACGAGAAAACCGCATGGATGCTGCGTTCATTGATGGAGGAATGACATGGCCGTCGTCGAGCTCACGAAGGAGAACTTCGAGCAGGTGGTGACCACCAATCCCACCGTGATCGTCGACTACTGGGCGCCGTGGTGCGGCCCGTGCCGCGGCTTCGCGCCGGTGTACGAGAAGGTCGCGGAGGCGAACCCCGACGTCGTGTTCGCGAAGGTGAACACCGACGAGGAGCAGGAGATCGCGGCGCATTTCCAGATCCGCTCGATCCCCACGCTCATGGTGTTCCGCGAGCAGATCATCGTGTTCTCGCAGCCGGGCGCGCTGCCGCAGGGGGCGTTCGAGCAGGTCGTGCAGAAGGCGAAGGCCCTCGACATGGACGAGGTGCGCCGCCAGATCGCCGCGCAGGAAGGCGAGGAGCCGCAGCAGACGCCGCCCTCCGCGGCGTGATGCACACGGCCGCGTAAAATCGCGGCCATGGACCAACCCGCCCCCGGCCGCGAGCGGCTGCGCGCGCACTACCTGCGCGACGAAGGCGAGGCGCTCGCCGAGCTGATCGCGCTCGCCCGCCTCGATCCGGCCGTGGAGGCCGCCGTCGCGGCCCGCGCGCGTGGGCTCGTGGAGCGCGTGCGTTC
Organism: Usitatibacter sp.; assembly: GCA_035465975.1. GTDB lineage: Bacteria > Pseudomonadota > Gammaproteobacteria > Burkholderiales > Usitatibacteraceae > Usitatibacter. The sequence goes on along the minus strand of DATIVM010000091.1, from coordinate 858 downwards.
CCTGCAGCAGTCGCAGGGCGGCATGCAGTCGTTCCTGCGCGAGTACGACCTTTCCTCGCAGGAAGGCGTGCTCCTCATGTGCGTCGCCGAGGCGCTGCTGCGCATCCCCGACGCCGCCACCGCCGACCGCCTGATCCGCGACAAGCTCTCGCAGGGCGATTGGGAGCGCCACGTGGGCCGCAATCCGTCGCTGCTGGTGAACGCCGGCACGTGGGGGATGATGCTCACCGGCCGACTCGTGGGCCTGGACGCGCAGAGCGCGGAAAGCCCCGGGGCGTGGTTCGCGCGGCTCGCGGCGCGGGCCGGCGAGCCCGTGGTGCGCCTCGCGCTACGCCAGGGCATGCGCCTCATGGCCGAGCAGTTCGTGATGGGTCGCACCATCGGCGCGGCGCTCCAGAGGAGCCGCGAGGGCGAGGACGCGCGCTACCGCCATTCCTTCGACATGCTCGGGGAGGCCGCGCTTACGGCCGCCGACGCCAAGCGCTACTTCGACGCCTACGCCGCCGCCATCGACGCGATCGCGGCGCACGCGAGGGAGCGCGACGCCGGGCGCCCGGTGTCCGAGCGTCCCGGCATCTCGATCAAGCTCTCGGCGCTGCACCCCCGCTACGAGTTCCCGCAACGCGACCGCGTGCTCGCCGAGCTCGTGCCGCGCGTGCTGGCGCTCGCCGAGCGCGCCCGGCGCGCAGAGGTCGGCGTCACGCTCGACGCGGAGGAGGCCGACCGGCTGGAGCTCTCGCTCGACGTCTTCGAGCGCGTCTTCGCCTCGCCCACGCTCGCGGGCTGGGAAGGGCTCGGCCTCGCGGTGCAGGCTTACCTCAAGCGCGCTCCCGAGGTGATCGACTGGCTCGCGGGCCT
>DATIVM010000090.1:0-4065 GCA_035465975.1 Usitatibacter sp. | reverse complement strand
GGCCGGCGTCTCGTGCCACACGTTGGGGCCCAGCCGGTCGAGCATCACGGCGCGGATCGGCGCGCCGCGCCCGGCCGCGCGCGCGATCTCCCGCGCGACGAGCTCGGCCACGCGGCCATCCCCCGGCCGGTGGTACGGAATGCGCGGGACATGGCCCACCTTCATTACGAAGTACGGAGTGATCGGCGGGAGGAGCTCCTCGCCGTTCGATGCGCCGTCGAGCGTGAGCGCGACGAGGTGCGTGGAATGCGTGTGGATCACGCAGCCCGCGGCAGGGTCCGCCTCGTAGATGCGCCGGTGCAGCGCGAGCGTCTTGCTCGGCCGGTCGCCGGCGACGGCGTTCCCCGCGGCGTCCACCCGGGCGATCCGCGCCGGGTCGAGGAATCCCAGGCAGGCGTCGGTCGGCGTGACGAGGAAGCCGTCGGCGAGCCTCGCGCTGATGTTGCCGGCGGTGGCGTGCACGTAGCCGCGCGCGAAGAGGCTCGCGCCCACGCGGCGAATCTCCTCGCGCAGGGCCGCCTCATCCATTCCGCGGCTGGGCGGCGGCCGACGCCTCCCCGTGAAGCATGGAGAGCGCCCTGGAGAAGAAATCGGGAGCGCCGAAGTTGCCCGACTTGAGCGCGAGGTGCAGCACGCCGCCCGCCACCGGCGAGAACGCGCTGCACCAGGGGACGCCGGGATCGATCTGCGGGCCGATGCGAAGCCGCTCGACCCCCAGCTCGCGCATCGCGGCCCCGGCCGTCTCGCCGCCGGCGATGACGAGGCGTCGCACGCCCATCTCCACCAGGCCGCGCGAGACGCGCGCGAGCGCCCGCTCGACGAGCTCGCCGGCCTCCTCCACGCCGAGCCGCGACTGCACCTCGTTCACCGCCTCGGGCGTGGCGGTGGTGTAGATCAGCACCGGGGCCTCGGCGAGGCGCTCGCGCGCCCAGTCGAGCGCCTTGCGCACCGGGTCCTTGCGGTCGGCGAGCGCCAGCGGATCGAGGGAGAACGCCGCGCCGCCCGTGCGCACGAACTCGCTCACCTGCCCGCGCGTCGCCGTCGAGCAGCTTCCCGAGACGATCGCCGCGTGGCCCGTGGCGGGCGGCAGGCGCGAGGCGCGCGGCGTGGGCTCGATGCCGAAGTTGGCCGGAAGCGCGATCGCGACTCCCGAGCCCGCGGTGACGAGCGGCATGCCGCGCAGCGCCGGCCCCAGCCGCGCGAGGTCGCCGTCGGAGATGGCATCCACGATCGCCACGCCGACCCGGTCGGCGCGCAGGTCCGCGATGCGCCGCGCGATCGCCGAGGGACCGGCATCCACGACGGTGTAGTCGATGAGCCCCACCTTGCGGCCGATCTGCGCCTGCAGCACGCGCACCAGGTTCGCGTCGGTCATGGGCGTGATCGGGTGGTTGCGCATGCCCGACTCGCTGAGCAGGGCGTCCCCCACGAAGAGGTAGCCCTTGAACACGACGCGCTTGTTCTCGGGGAAGGCCGGGCACGCGATGGTGAAGTCCGTGCCGAGCGCGGTCATGAGCGCGTCGGTGACCGGGCCGATGTTGCCGCGCGGCGTGGAGTCGAACGTCGAGCAGTACTTGAAGTAGATCTGCTTCGCCCCGGCGCGCCGCAGCCAGTCGAGGGCCGCGAGCGACTGGGCGAGCGCCTCCTTCGCGGGGCAGGTGCGCGACTTGAGGGCGACCACGACCGCGTCCACGTCCTCGTCGAGGTCCGCGGCCGGCACGCCGACGGTCTGCACGACCCGCATGCCGCCGCGCACCAGGTTGTTGGCGAGGTCGGTGGCGCCCGTGGAATCGTCGGCGATGCAGCCGAGGAGGAGCTCGCTCACGACGGCAATTCTATTCCGGGAAAGATCTTGATCACCGCCGCGTCGTCCTCCCGCCCGTGCCCCGCCGCGCTCGCCTGCAGGAACATCTGGTGGGCGGTCGCCGCGAGCGGCAGGGGGAATTTCCGCTCGCGCGCCGTATCGAGCACGATGGCGAGGTCCTTCACGAAGATGTCCACCGCGGAAAGCGGCGTGTAGTCGCCTTCGAGGACGTGCGGCATGCGGTTCTCGAACATCCAGCTGTTGCCGGCGCTGTGCGTGATGACCTCGTAGAGCGCCCGGGCCTCGACGCCCGCGCGGATGCCGAGCGCCATCGCCTCGGCGGCGGCCGCGATGTGCACGCCGGCGAGGAGCTGGTTCACGATCTTCACCGTGCTCCCCGGCCCCGCCCGGTCGCCCAGCCGGTAGACGCGCGCGGCCATGGCGTCGAGCACGTCGCCGCATTTCGCGTACGCCTCGGGCCGGCCCGCGGTCATCATGGTGATCTCGCCCTTCGCCGCGCGCGCCGCGCCGCCCGAGATCGGCGCCTCGAGCTAGCGGATGCCCAGGGCCTCGAGCCGCTTCTCGAGCGCCGACGACCAGCCGGGATCGACGGTCGAGCACATCACGAAGACGCTTCCGCGGCGCATCGCCTGCGCGGCGCCGCCGGGCCCGAAGAGCACCGCCTCGATCTGCGCCGCGTTCACGACCACCGAGATCACGATCTCGCAGGCACGGGCGACCTCCGCGGGGCTCGCGCAGGCGACGCCGCCCTCGGCCGCGAACGCGCGCGCCACTTCCTCGCGGACATCGTGCACGTGCACCTCATGGCCGGCGCGCCGCAGGCTCGCGGCCATGCCGCCGCCCATGGCGCCGAGGCCGACCAGCCCGACCGCCGTCATGCGCCCGCCGCTCCCTCGAGCGCTGCCCGGCCGTGCCGGCGCGCGCGCATGCTCGCGTCGTGCCAGCGCGCGAAGCCGGCCATCGCGACGAGCGCCCCCACGAGCGCCATGAACATGTCCCACTGCGTGTCCCACGGATCGCCCTGCGTGCCGAGGAAATCGACCGCGCCCTTCCCCAGCGCGAGCGCCACCGACCATTCGAGGAGCTCGTAGGCCGCGCTCACGGCGAGCGCCACGCAGATCGACAGGAATGCCGCCATGCGCCGGCCGCGGACGTAGGCGCCCCGAAGCAGGATCTCGCGCGCGATGAGCGAGGGCACGAGTCCCTGCATGAAATGGCCGATGCGATCGTAGGGATTGCGCGAGAGGTGCAGCCAGTCCTGGATCCAGGCGCCGAGCGGGACGCGGGCGTAGGTGTAGGCGCCTCCCAGGACGAGCACCAGCGCGTGCACCGCGATGAGGACGTAGAGCAGGTCGCTCAACGGGAACCGGCGATAGGTCGCGGCGAGCGCCGGCAACGCGACGAGCACCGGCGCGACCTCGAGGAGCCAGGTGCCGCGGTCGTACGGGGAGATCCCCGAGACCACGAGGGCCGCTGCCACGACGATGGCGGCAACGGGCGCGACGGCCGGGCTCACGCCGCGAGGGGCGCCGGGCGCCCGGTCATTCCTTCACCGCCCCGGTCATGCCGGAAACGTAGTACTCGACGAAGAAGGAGTACATGACCGCCACGGGAAGCGAGCCGAGCAGCGCCCCCGCCATGAGCGGTCCCCAGTGGTAGACGTCGCCTTCCACGAGCTCGGTCACCACGCCGATCGGCACCGTCTTCACCTCGGAGGACGAGACGAAGGTGAGCGCGTAGATGAACTCGTTCCAGGAGAGCGTGAAGGCGAAGATGCCGGCGGAGATGAGCCCCGGCACGGCGAGCGGCAGCACGATCTTCACCAGGATCTGCCAGCGCGTCGCCCCGTCGATCAGCGCGCACTCCTCCAGCTCGAAGGGGATCGAGCGGAAGTAGCCCATCAGGAGCCAGGTGCAGAACGGGATGAGGAACGTCGGATAGGTGAGGATCAGCGCCCAGCGCGTGTCGAAGAGCCCGAGCTTGAACACGATCGCCGCGAGCGGGATGAAGAGGATCGAGGGCGGCACCAGGTACGCGAGGAAGATCGCGAGCCCCACCTGGCGCGAGCCCTTGAAGCGCAGGCGCTCGATCGCGTAGGCGGCGAGCACGCTCGCGAAGAGCGAGGTGAACGTGGACACCACCGAGACGATCACGGTGTTCCACATCCAGCGCGGGTAGTCGGTCTCGAAGACGAGGTACTTGAAGTGCTCGAGCGTCGGCGCCACCACCCAGAACGGATT
>DATIVM010000089.1:0-5797 GCA_035465975.1 Usitatibacter sp. | reverse complement strand
GACACGGTGCGCGAGCTGCACGCGGCGATGCAGCGCCTCGAGCGCGGCAACCAGGCGACGCTCGGCCTCATCCGCCGCTTCCTCGACTGGATGCGGCTGCAGGAATCGGACCGGGAGACGCGGCAATGAGCGCGCTGCCCGCGGCCGCCGGCCCCGCCCCGCGCACCGGACGAATGCTGGCGCGGCTGCTCCGGCAATCCTCGCACTACACCATCGGCAGCCTCCTCGTCACCGCGGCGAGCCTCGTCTCCTTCCCCGTCTTCACGCGCACCTTTTCTGCGGCCGACTACGGCGCGCTCAACCTCATCGGCTCGCTCCTGCTGTTCTGGACCGGCGTGGGCAAGCTCGGCATCCAGAACTCGATCGTGCGCTTCCACGCCGAGGCCCGCGCCGGCAAGGGCCTGGTGGACGAGTCGCGCTACGTCTCCACGGTGCTCGTCGGGATGACGCTCACGGGGCTCGCCGCCACCGCGGGCTGGGCGATCGCGGCCCTCGCCGTGCCCACCGCGTGGTGGCGCAACGACCAGGTCGCGCGGCTGCTGCTTCCCCTCACGGCGCTGGTCCTGGTGCGGGTGCTCGACAGCGCGGCGAGCAACCTGCTGCGCGCCGAGCAGCGCAGCATCGCCTTCAACGTCTACGCCGTCGCGCGCAAGTACCTGAGCATCGGCGCGATCGTCGTGCTGGTGTTCTGGTTCGTGCCGGGGCTGGACGGCTTCTTCCTCGGCACCTTCGTCGTCGAGGCGGCCGCCCTGGCGGTGGTCCTCGCCCTGCTGTTGCGCGAGAACCGGGTGACGGCGCTCGGGTTCTCCGCGTCCGCGTTCCGCGAGATGGCGCTCTTCGGCGTCCCGATGATCGCGCTCGAGCTCGCCGGCATCGTCCTCATCCTCGGCGACCGCTACGTGATCCAGGCGCTCCTCGGCGCGGAGTCCCTCGGCTACTACTCGGCGGCCTACAACCTCTCCCAGTACGTGGAGATGGTGATCTTCCTCTCCTTCACCCAGGCGCTCGCGCCGATCTACATGCGCATCTGGGAGGACCAGGGCGAGGAGGCGACGCGGCGCTTCCTCGACCGGGCGCTGCGGCTCTACCTGATGATCGCGGCGGCGGTGCTCGCCGGCATGGTGGCGGTGGGAGCCGACGTGCTCACCACGCTCGCCTCCGACCGCTACGCGCAGGGCGCGGTGGTGATCCCGCTGGTGGTGGCCGCCATGTGCATCGACGGCGCCATCCCGATCTTCGCGGCGGGGATCTACATCCACAAGCGCAACCACGCGCTGGTGCCGTACGTGGTCGCGGCGGCGGTCGCGAACGTGGGGCTGAACCTCCTGCTCGTTCCCCGCGTGGGGCTCATCGGCGCCTCGGTCGCCACGCTCACCTGCTACGTCTTCCTCGGCGCCGCGGCCTGGAGGCTCGGCTCGAAGCGCCTGCACATCGCCTTCCCCTTCGGGGAGCTGGCGAAGTTCGCCGCGCTCGCCGGGCTCATGTTCCTCGCCGTGCGCGAGGTCTCCGCGCCGGTGGCGGCGGTGCAGCTCCTGCTGCGGATCGCGACCGGCATCGCGGTCTACGCGGCGCTGCTCCTCGCCTTCGACCGCCCGAGCCGCGAGGCGCTCGTCGCGTTGCGCGCGCGGCTCGCGACGAGGGCCGCGCCATGAACACGATGAACGTCGCCCTCAAGCAATCCGTGAAGGCGGTCCTCGCCTCGGACGCGGGCTGGCGGCTCGCCGCGCCGGTGCGCGAGGCGGGCGCGGTCGCCCTCATGTACCACCGCGTCAACCGCGACGACGACGCGCGCTTCCCCGGCATCGGGCTCGCGCAGTTCCGCGACCAGATGCGGTGGCTGCGCCGCAACTGCACGCCGGTCGCGCTCGATGAGCTGTTCGACGCCGCCGCGCACGCCGGACGCATCCGGCCGCCGGTCCTCGTCACCTTCGACGACGGCTACCGCGACTATCACGACCTCGCCTATCCCGTGCTGCGCGAGCTCGGCATCCCGGCGGTCGTGTTCCTCGCGACCGATTGCATGGACCGCGGCGGCATGCTCTGGACCGACGATGTGCACTGGGCGACGCACGCGAGCCGCAAGGCGCGCTTCGCGCTTCCCTGGGAGCGCACGACGGTGCTCGGCCTCTCCGACGTCGCGGGCCGCGCCGCCGCCTCCGCGCACTGCAAGCGCTACCTGAAGGCGCTTCCCGACGGCGAGCGGCGCCTCTGGCTCGCCGCGCTCCTGGAGGAGCTCGACGCCCCCGACGTCACGCGCGCGCTCGGCCGCCAGATGCTCTCGTGGGACGAGGTGCGCGCCGCGCGCGAAGGCACCCGCTTCGGCGGCCACAGCCATACGCACCCGATACTCTCGCGCCTCGCCCCCGAGGACATGGCGCGCGAGATCCGCACCTGCCGCGAGCGCATCGCCGCGGAGACGGGCGAAGCGCCGCGCAGCTTCGCCTATCCCAACGGCGGGGCGGGAGACTTCAACGTCATGACGCAGCTGCTGCTGCGCGAGAACGGCTTCGAGACGGCGTTCTCGACGCTCCGCGGCCTCATCGGGCCGCGCTCCGATCGCCTCGCGCTCCACCGCCAGCACGCGGGCGGCACCACGATCGGCGACTTCGCGACGCTGGTGGCACGGCCATGAGGAACGCGACCACCGTGCTCATGTACCACGCCATCGCCGAGGCCGGGCGCGAATGCGCCGAGGCCGATCCCCGCTACACCGTGGGCCGCGCCGATTTCCGCCGCCAGCTCGCCGCGATCGAGGCCGCGGGCCTGCGCGCCGCGAGCCTCGCCACGCTGCTCGAGCGGCGAACGCCCGGCGCCGTCGCGATCACCTTCGACGACGGCCACGAGAGCAACGCGATCGCCGCGGCGGATCTCCTCGCGCGGTGCGGCAGCGCGGATCTGTTCGTGAACCCGTCGCGCGTCGGCACGAAGCACTTCCTGGATTGGGCGGCGCTGCGCGACCTCGCCGCCGCGGGCCTCTCGATCCAGTCGCACGGCGAGACCCATCGCTACCTCGACGACCTCGGCGATGCCGAGATCGAGCGCGAGCTCGCGGTCTCGAAGGCGCGCATCGAGGAGCGCGTCGGCCGCCCGGTCACGCTCTTCGCGCCTCCCGGCGGAAGGCTTCCCGCGCGCGCGCTGCCGGTCGCCCTGCGCGTGGGCTATCGCGCGCTCTGCTCCTCGGTGGCGGGCCTGTGGCGCGGCGGCGCGGCGACGCACCCGATCCCGCGCCTCGCGGTGCTCGCGGCGACCGGCGACACCCGCTTCTGCCGCTGGATCCTGCAGGAGCCGTGGGAGATCGCGCGCCTCGCGGTCCGCCATCGCGTCCTCGCCGGCGCCAAGACGCTGCTCGGCAACGGCGGCTACGAGCGCGTCCGCGCGCGGCTCCTCGCGCGCCGCGGGGAGGCCGCGTGATCGCGAGCGTCCTCTTCCTCGCCTCGCTCGCGCTCGTCGCCTACGCGTTCGCGGGCTATCCGCTGCTCGCCGCGATCCGCGCGCGAATCGCGCCGCGCCCGGTGCGCCGCGCGCCGTTCAGGCCGAACGTCGCGATCGTGATCGTCGCCCACAACGCGGCGCCCGTCCTCGCCCGCAAGATCGAAAGCTGCCTCGCGCAGGACTATCCGCCGGAGCGCCTGCGTGTCCTTGTCGCCTCCGACGGCTCCGACGACGCCACCTGCGCCACGGTGATGCGCTTCCCGCCGGATCGCGTGCAGCTCCTCGCGTTTCCGCACCGGCGCGGAAAGGCGGCGTGCCTGAACGACGCCGTCGCGGCGTGCGCCGAGGATTACCTGGTCCTCACCGACGCGCGCCAGGTCCTCGAACCCTCGGCCGTCGAGCGGCTCCTCGCCAACTTCGCCGACGAGGACGTGGGCGCGGCGAGCGGCGAGCTCGTGTTCGAGCGCGAGGGCATGACCGACGTGGGCGCCGGGCTCGACGCCTACTGGCGCTACGAGAAGTGGCTGCGGCGCTGCGAAAGCGCGATCCATTCGACGGTCGGCGTGACGGGCGCCCTCTACGCGATCCGCCGCGGATGCTTCCGCCCGATCCCCGCCGGCACCATCCTCGACGACGTGCTGGTCCCCATGAACGTGGTGGCGCAGGGGCGCCGCGTGGTGTTCGAGGACGGCGCCATCGCCTGGGACCGGCCCTCGACCGACCTCGCGCAGGAACGCACCCGCAAGGTGCGCACCCTCGCGGGCAACTTCCAGCTCCTGCGGCTGCGGCCCGCCCTCCTCCTGCCGTGGAGCCACCCGATCGCGCTGCAGTTCGTCTCGCACAAGACGGCGCGGCTCGCCGCACCCTTCGCGCTCGCGCTCGCCTTCGCCGCGAACCTGTGGCTGCTGAACGAAGGCCCCTTCTGGCAGGCGATGCTCGGCGCCCAGGTGGCCGGCTACGGCTGCGCCTGGATCGGCGCGATGTGGCCGCGCACGCGCCGATTCGCGCCCGTGCGCCTCGCCGCGACGTTCGCCTCGCTCAACTGGTACGTGGTGCTGGGGCTCGTCGAATACCTCACCAATCCCGGCGCGCACCTGTGGAAGGGCCGGCCGGTCGCGGCGGAGGCCGACGAAGCGAGGCGGGCATGAGCGCCCCTCCCCGCATCCTCTACGTGGTCTCGCTCTTCCCGTGCTGGTCCGAGACCTTCATCGTGCGCGAGATCTCCGAGATGCTGCGCCACGGCGCCGACGTGCGGATCCTGTCGCTGCGCGAGGCCGCGGAGAAGATGGTCCAGTCCGACGCCGCCGCGCTCCTCGACCGCGTGACCTATCCCGTGGGCGGATGGCGCAACCTCCGCGCGGCGCTCGCGCAGGTCGCGCGCCACCCGCTGCGCGAGGCGGCCGACGTGATGCGGCTCTCCACGGCCCTCTGGCGCCATCCCTCCATCCTCGCGAAGAGCCTCGTCACGTGGTGGCGCACGCTGGGCGCCCTTCCCGAGGTCCGGCGGCTCGCGCCCACGCACCTGCACGCGCATTTCGCCACGTATCCGTCGACCGCGGCCTGGCTCCTGTCGCGGCGCCTCGGCATCCCGTATACCTTCACCGCGCACGCGCACGACATCTTCCTCGAGGACCACCTGCTCGCCGAGAAGCTCGCGAGCGCCGCCTTCGCCGTCGTGATCTCGCGGTTCAACCGCGCCTTCCTGCGCGAGCGCGTTCCGCGCCGCGCGGCGGCGGACATGCGCATCGTGCATTGCGGCGTGCGGCCGGACGCCTTCGCCTTCGTGCGCGAGGGACGCGACGCGCGCCGCATCCTCGCCGTGGGCCGCCTCGACGGAATCAAGGGATTCGAGCACCTGGTGGACGCCTGCGCGCTGCTGCGCGACCGCGGCGTGCGCTTCGAATGCGACGTGATCGGCAGCGGGCCGCTCGAGGCATCGATCGCGGGGCGCATCGCGCGCGCCGGGCTCGGGGACCGCGTGCGGCTCCTCGGCGTGCGCAGGCAGGAGGAAGTGCGCGCCGCGCTCGACCGCGCCGGCATCTTCGCGCTGCCCTCGGTGGTCACGCCGCGCGGCGACCGCGACGGCATCCCGGTCGCGCTGATGGAGGCGATGGCGAGCGGCGTGCCGGTGGTGAGCACGCAGGTCTCGGGAATCCCGGAGCTCGTCGAGGACGGCGTGACGGGACTCCTCGCGCCCCCGGCCGACGCGGCGGCCCTCGCCGACGCCCTGCAGCGGCTCCTCGAGGACCCGGCGCTCGGCGCGCGCCTCGCGCGCGGCGCGCGCGAGCGCGTGGAAAGGGAATTCGACGTCCGCAAGGAATCAAGGAAGCTCTATGAAAGCATCGCCCGCCTCGCGCGCGCCTGA
>DATIVM010000088.1:0-4021 GCA_035465975.1 Usitatibacter sp. | reverse complement strand
CGACGACACGATCGCCGCGGGGGGCCGCTTCGAAGGCGGGTGCTTCACGTGGGAAGCGCACGCCGCGCCGGGGCACGACATGGACGCCCTGGTCTACTTCGAGCCGCGCCACCGCATCCTGGTCTCCGGCGACGCGCTGTGGGAGAACGGCATGGGCTTCGTCTGGCCGGAGGAGGGCGACAACCCGGCGATCGCCGCCGCGCACGGCGCCCTCGACACCATCGCGCGGCTCGATCCCGCGGTGGTGATTCCCGGCCACGGCGCGCCGTTTTCCGACGTCGCGGCCGCGATCGCCCGGGCGCGCGCGAAGCTCGATGCGTTCGGCGCGGATCCGGTGAAGAACGCCCGCCACGCGGTGAAGGTGCTGTTCGTCTTCGCGTTGCTGGACAAGGGCTCGATGCCCGCCGCCGAGGTGCGCTCCTACGTCGCGCGCGTGCCCTGCTACCTGCAGCTCTCGAAGCGCTTCCTGGGCATGGACGCCGCCGCGCTCGCCGACTGGATGCTCGCCGACCTCGAGCGCGGGGGCGCGGTCGCGGTTCGCGACGGCATCGTCCGGCCGACGATGCCCGCATGAAAAAAGGGGACAGACCCCTTTTTCCGCCAGCAGGAAAATGGGGTCCGTCCCCTTTTTCAGCCGAAGCTCCTCAGCCCGTCGAGGTCCAGGATGCGAATGCGTCCGTACTCGACCTTCAGCAGTCCCGCCCTTTCCAGCACCTGCAGCGCCCGGTTCACCCGCTGGCGCGAGACGCCGGAAAGATAGCCGACCTCCTCCTGGGAGAGCTGCACCTCGGTCGCCTGCTCGGGGTAGAGCACCGGGTTGAAGAGCGCGGCGAGCGAGCGCGCGACCCGCGCGTCGGGGCCCAGCAGCCGCTGGTATTCCACCATCGCGATGAACTGCGAGAGCCGCTCGTTGAGCTGCATCAGGAGGAAGCGGTTGAAGCCGATGTCGGTGTCGAGCAGCCACTCGAAGGTCGCGCGGGGCATGAGCGCCATGCGCGTCGCGCGCAGCGCGCCGATGTCGTACTTGCGCATCTTGTCCTTGAGGAGCGACCCCTCGCCGAACCAGCCGCCGCTCGTGACGCCGGTGAACGTCGTGGTCTTGCCCGCCGGGTTGACGCTGGTCATCTTGACCAGCCCGTCGATCACGCCGAACCAGTGCTCGACCGGCTCGCCCTTGCGGCAGACGTGCGCCCCGGCGGGGAAGTCCCGCACCTGGATCTCCGCGTGGACGCGCTCGAGCTGCCGGGGGGTGAGCGAGCGCGTCCAGAGGGAGGCCGAGAGGAGTTCGGAAAGCGTTTCCAGGGGTGCGTACCGGGGGTCGGGCCACGGCAATTGTCAACGAAAAGACACCCCACGGTAAGGGGCGCGGCTACACTAGCCGGCAAACGGAGGAGACCGCCCCATGACGGTGGTTGCGGGCACGGCCGACACTTTCCCGAAGCTCCTGCTGCACCACGCGCGGGTGCGGGGAGACCGGCCGGCCATTCGCGAAAAGGAATACGGCATCTGGCAGGCGTGGACCTGGGGCCAGATGCGAGACGAGGTCGAGTGGCTCGCCGCCGGCCTCGCCCGGGCGGGCCTCGCGCGCGGCGCCCACATCGCCGTCATCGGCGCCAACCGCCCGCGGCTCTACTGGACGCTCATCGCCGCGCAGGCGCTGGGCGCGATCCCCGTGCCGTTCTACGAGGACGCCATCGCCCACGAGATGGTGTACGTGTTCCAGGACGCCGAGATCGCCTTCGCGGTGGTCGAGGACCAGGAGCAGGCCGACAAGCTCCTCGAGATCCTGCCCGAGTGCCCGAAGCTCAAGCGCATCTGGTACGACGATCCGCGCGGGCTGCGCCACTACGGCCAGCCCGAGCTCGCGAGCTACGAGAGCCTGCGGGAGGGCGGCCGGGCGCAGGCGCAGGCCGAGCCGGGCCTCTTCGAGGCGCAGGTCGCCAAGGGTGTGGGCAGCGACCCGGCGATCATGATGTACACGTCGGGGACGACCGGCCACCCGAAGGGCGTGGTGCTCTCCCACGACAACCTCATCTCGTCGAGCGTCGCCTACACCGAGCTCGAGGGCCTGCGCGACGACGAGGAGGTGCTCGCCTACCTGCCCATGGCCTGGATCGGGCAGAACCTCTTCTCCTACGCGCAGTGGATGGCCGTGGGCTTCCGCATCAACTGCATCGAGTCGTCGGAGACCGTCCTCACCGACATGCGCGAGATCGGCCCGACCTACTACTTCGCGCCGCCGCGCGTGCTCGAGGCCCTGCTCACGCAGGTCACCATCCGCATGGAGGACGCGAGCCGCCTCAAGCGCTACCTGTTCCGCTACTTCATGGAGCTCGCGCGGCGCGTGGGCGGGGACCTCCTCGACGGCCGCCCGGTGGGGACCCGCGACCGCGCGCTCTACGCGCTCGGCAACCTCCTGGTCTACGGGCCGCTGCGCAACGCCCTCGGCATGTCGCGCATCCGCGTCGCCTACACGGCGGGCGAGGCGATCGGCCCCGACCTCTTCGTCTTCTACCGCTCGCTCGGCATCAACCTGAAGCAGCTCTACGGCTCGACCGAGACCTCGGTGATGGTGTGCGTGCAGCCGAACGGGTCCGTGAAGCCCGATACCGTCGGGCCGCCGATGAAGGGCGTGGAGGTGCGCGTGCTCGAAAGCGGCGAGATCCTGCTGCGCTGCCCGGGCCTCTTCCGCGAGTACTACAAGAACGCCGAGGCGACGCGCGAGGCGAAGGACGGCGAGGGCTGGTTCCACACCGGCGACGCGGGCTACTTCGACGCCACCGGCCACCTCAAGATCATCGACCGCGCCAAGGACGTGGGCAAGCTCGCCGACGGCACGCTCTTCGCGCCCAAGTACCTCGAGAACAAGCTCAAGTTCTTCCCGCACATCAAGGAGGCGGTCGCGTTCGGCAACGGCCGGCCGCGCGCCACCGTGATGATCAACATCGACGTGCAGGCCGTGGGCGACTGGGCGGAGCGGCGCGGCATCCCGTATTCGGGCTACACGGACCTCGCGGCGAAGCCGCAGGTGATCGGGCTCGTGCGCGGCTGCGTGGAGAAGGTGAACGCGGATCTCGCGCGCGACCCGAAGCTCGCCGGGAGCCAGATCCACCGCTTCGTGATCCTGCACAAGGAACTCGACGCCGACGACGGCGAGCTCACGCGCACGCGCAAGGTGCGCCGCGGCTTCATCGCCGAGAAGTACGCCGTGATCGTGAAGGCGCTCGACGAGGGCGCCGAGCGCTGCGCGATCGAGGCGCAGGTACGCTTCGAGGACGGCCGGACCGGCACGGTGCGCGCGGAGCTCCCGGTGTGCGAGGCGAAGACCTTCGCGCCCGCCGCGGCGAAGGCGGCCGCATGAACCTGCGCGAGCTCGAGCCGGGCGAGGTCCAGCGCAAGCCCGGCGACGTGATCCTCGCCCTCGACGGCATCTCGCTCGCCTTCGGCGGCGTGAAGGCGCTCTCCGACGTGAGCTTCGACGTGCGCGAGCACGAGATCCGCGCGATCATCGGCCCGAACGGCGCGGGCAAGAGCTCGCTCCTCAACGTGATCAACGGCGTCTACCGCCCGCAGCACGGGCGCGTCACGTTCCGCGGCGAGGTGCGCAGCGCCATGGAGCCGCACCACGCGGCGGCCCTGGGCATCGCGCGCACCTTCCAGAGCCTCGCCCTTTTCAAGGGCATGACCGTGCTCGAGAACATCCTCGCCGGGCGCAACCTCATGATGAAGTCGAACCTCTTCCTGCAGGCGCTGCGGGTGGGGCCGGCGCTGCGCGAGGAGATCGAGCACAGGAAGCGCGTCGAGGAGATCATCGATTTCCTCGAGATCCAGCACGTGAGGAAATCCGTCGTGGGGCGGCTGCCCTACGGGCTGCAGAAACGGGTGGACCTCGCGCGCGCGCTCGCCGCGGAGCCCCGGGTGCTCCTCCTCGACGAGCCCATGGCGGGCATGAACATCGAGGAAAAGCAGGACATGTCGCGCTTCGTGCTCGACGTGAACGGCGAGTTCGGCACCACCATCG
>DATIVM010000087.1:0-4537 GCA_035465975.1 Usitatibacter sp. | reverse complement strand
AGCCAGGCGCTCGCGCGCGCCGCCGACGCCGCGCAGGTCGCCGGGGCGGCCGCGCGTCTCGGCATTCCGGCCTACCTTTCCGGCATGGCGCGCGGGCTGCTCGGCCGCGAGAACGCGCTCCTCATGCGCCACGCCCGGCGCGAGGCGCTGCGCGAGGCCGATTGCGTGGTGCTCGCCGGCGTGCCCTGCGACTTCCGGCTCGATTACGGGCGGCCGATCCGCCGCTTCGCGACGGTGATCGCGGCCAACCGCAGCCGCGCCGACGCGCGGCTCAACCGCCGCCCGACCATCGCCGCGATCGGCGATGCGGGCCTCTTCCTCGAGCGGCTCGCGGAGCGCGCGGGCGAGAGCGCGCGGCGCGAGGAGTGGATCGCGCGATTGCGCGAGCGCGACGCCGCGCGCGAGAAGGAGATCGACGCGCAGGCGGCGCAGCCGGGCGAGCACGTGAATCCCATCGCGTTCCTGCGCGCGCTCGACGCGGCGGCCGATTCCGAGGCGCTCTTCGTCGCCGACGGCGGCGATTTCGTCGCCACCGCGGCGTACGTGCTGCACGCGCGCGGCCCGCTCGGCTGGCTCGATCCGGGCGCCTTCGGCACGCTCGGCGTGGGCGCGGGCTTCGCGCTCGGCGCGCGGCTCTGCCGCCCCGGCGCGCAAACCTGGCTCCTGTGGGGCGACGGCGCCAGCGGCTACGGCCTCGCCGAATTCGACAGCTTCGTGCGCCACGGCGTGCCGGTGATCGCCGTGGTGGGCAACGACGCCTCTTGGTCGCAGATCGCGCGCGAGCAGGTGAAGATGCTGGGCGACGACGTGGGGACCACGCTCGCGCGCTCCGCTTACCACGAGGTCGCCCGCGCGCTCGGGGGCGAGGGGATCGAGGTGCGCCGCCAGGAGGAGGCCCCCGCGGCGCTTGCGCGCGCGAAGGCGCTGGCGCGCGAGGGCCGGCCGGTGCTCCTCAACGTGTGGCTCGACCGGACCGCGTTCCGCGAAGGCTCCATCTCGATGTGAGCGGCGGATGAAACCCCGGCCGGGGGTGTTCACTCCAACGTTGTCTTTCCCCCAACCAGGAGAACCTCATGAAAGCGCACCGTTCCACGTTCCTCGCATTCGCATCGGTCCTCGCGATCGCCGGCTGCTCGTCGATGATGCATTCGTCCGGCTCGGGGCACGTCTCGCTCGCCGGCGCGAACGAGGTCCCCGCCGTCCCGACGAGCGCCTCGGGAAGCGGCACCGTCATCGTGAAACCGGACCACACCGTGAGCGCGGACATCTCCGTCACCGGCATGGAAGCCACCGCCGCGCACATCCACGAAGCCGGGCAGGGCCAGAACGGGAAGGTGATCGTGCCCCTCACGAAGGTGGGCGACAACCATTTCGTCGCGCCGGCCGGCGCGAAGCTCACCGACGAGCAGTACCAGGCCTACCAGGCCGGCAATCTCTACGTGAACGTCCACAGCAAGCAGCACCCGGCGGGCGAGATCCGCGCCCAGCTCGCCGCGCGCTGAGCCCCGGCAGCGCCCGCCGGACACGCGTCCGGCGGGCGATCCTCCGCCTGCCGAGCTTGACTCGGTTCGAACCCCCGCGACAGAATCAGCGAGCCCCGGCCTGTCCGCTCGCTCCCGTGGCCCCGCGCCGCGATCCCGACAATTCCTTCGGAGGGTTCACCATGCACCGCAACATCCGTTCGATTCGCAGCCTCGCGCTCGCGGCCGGCCTCGTGCTGAGCTTCGCGGCGGGTGCCCAGCAGGTGACGTTCATGACGGGCCCCCAGGGCGGCTCGTGGATCCCGCTCGGCGGCGCGCTCAAGAGCCTCTGGGAGAAGGCGATTCCCGGCCTGCACATCCAGGAGACGCCCGGCGCGGGGATCGCGAACGTGCGCGGCATCGACGAGGGCAAGGCGCAGATCGGCTTCGGCAACTCCTCGACCAGCGCCGACGGCGTCGCCGGCCGCCCGCCGTACCCGCGCAAGACGAGCAAGGTCTGCCAGGTGGCGAACCTCTACCCGCAATACTTCCAGGTCGTCTCCCTGCAGGATTCGAAGATCCACTCGTACAAGGACCTGAAGGGCAAGACGCTGGTGACGCAGCCCAAGGGCAACACCGCCGAGGCGCTCACCGCCGCGATCCTCAAGCTGAACGGCCTGTCGTACCAGTCGCTCGCGAAGGCCAACTTCCAGGCCTCGTACACCGACGCGGTGTCGCTCATGAAGGACGGCCACGCGGACGTGATGACGCTCGGCACGACGGCGCCCGCCTCCGCGGTGATGGACCTCGCGAGCGCGCGCGAGATCTCGATCGTGCCGGTCGACGAGCATACGATGGCGGGGCTTCGCAAGGAGAACCCCGGCTACCAGGAGCTCACCATCAAGGCGGGCACCTACCCGGGCCAGAAGCAGGACGTGAAGGTGATCGGCTACTCGACGCACATCATGGCCTCCTGCGACCTGCCGGAGGACGTGGTCTACAAGATGACGAAGGTGATGGCCGAGCACGTCGCGGACATGGCGGCGGTGGTGAAGCCGATCAGCGGGCTCACGCCGAAGGCGATGGCGGCCGACATCGGCGTGCCGTTCCACAAGGGGGCGCTGAAGTACTACAAGGAAGTCGGCGCGATCCAGTGACGAAGGCCTAGCCCGTCGTGGCCGGGACCGAACCGCAGCAGATCTTCTCCGACGAGGCGCTCGCGACCAGGCCGCGGTCGCGGGCGCTCGCCCTGGCGGTGACGCTCGTCGCCGTGGCGATGTCGCTGTACCACATGTACGCGGCGGCCTTCGGGCCGCCCGAGGCGGTGATCTTCCGCGGCACGCACCTCCTCTTCGCGCTCACGCTCGTCTACATCCTCTACCCGCTCAAGCCCGGCGGCGGCGCCGGCTGGCGCGCGCTCGACTTCGCCCTCATGGCGCTCGGCTGGGCGGCGGTGCTGCACATCTTTCTCAACTACGAGTACTTCATCAACCGCATCATCTATATCGACGACCTCACGCTCGCCGACAAGGTGTATGCAGTGGCGTGCACGGCGGTGGTGCTCGACGCGACGCGGCGCGTGATCGGCTGGCCGTTGCCGCTCACCGCGCTCGCGTTCGTGGCCTACGCGGCGTTCTTCACCCACGTGGCGCCGCAGGTCCTGATGGAGCAGATCTACCTCTCCACCGAGGGCATCTTCGGCTCCACGCTCGGCGTCTCGGCGAGCTACGTGATGCTTTTCGTGCTCTTCGGCACGTTCATGGAGAAGAGCGGGGCGGGCCAGCTCTTCATGGATTTCGCCATGTCGATCACGGGCCACACCGCGGGCGGCCCGGGGAAGGTCTCGATCGTCTCCTCCAGCCTCTTCGGCACGGTCTCCGGGAGCGCGGTGGCGAACGTGATGGTGGACGGGCCGATCACCATCCCGCTCATGAAGCGCACCGGCTTCCGGCCGCCCTTCGCCGCGGCGGTGGAGGCGGTGGCCTCCACCGGCGGGCAGATCATGCCGCCGGTGATGGGTGCCGCCGCGTTCGTGATGGCCGAGTTCCTCACCGTTCCCTACGCGCAGGTGGCGCTCTGGGCGGCGATTCCCGCGGTGCTCTACTACGTCGCGGTGTTCTTCGCGGTGCATTTCGAGGCGAAGCGCTACGGGCTCGCCGGGGTGCCGAAGTCCCAGCTTCCGAAGCTCGGGCGCGTGCTCGCCGACCGCGGCCACCTCTTCATCCCGGCGCTCATCGTGCTCTTCGGGCTGATGCTCGGGTTCTCGGGGCCGCTCTGCGCGCTGGTGGGCGCGCTCGCCTGCCTGCCGCTCGCGCTCGCGCGCAAGCTCACGCGCCAGGGCATCGGCTGGAAGAGCGTGGTGGAGGCGCTCGAGGACGGCGCGCGCAACACGCTCTCGGTCGCCATGGCGTGCGCGGCGGCCGGCATCGTCATCGGCTGCGTGACCATCACCGGCCTCGGGATCACCTTCACCGAGCTCGTCGTCGAGATCTCGCGCAACTGGCTGGTCGGCGCGCTCGTTCTCACCGCGTGCGCCGGCATCGTGCTCGGCATGGGCATGCCGACCACGCCCTCGTACATCGTCATGGTGTCGCTGCTGGTGCCCGCCATCATCAAGCTCGGCGCCGCCGTGCCGGCCGCGCACATGTTCGCCTTCTACTTCGCGATCCTCTCGGCCATCACGCCGCCGGTGGCGCTCGCCGTGTTCGCCGCGGCGGGCCTCGCCCGCTGCAACATGTGGCAGGCGGGCTGGGAGTCGGTGCGCATCGCCGCGCCGACCTACATCGTGCCGTTCATGTTCGTGTACGAGCCGTCGCTCCTGATGATGGGCGATCCGATCACGATCCTCACCTCGAGCGTGTCGGCGTGCATCGGCGTGATGTCCTTCGCCGCGGGCCTGCAGGGCTACCTGCTGCGCGAGGCGCGCCCCTGGGAGCGGGTCGCCCTCATCGTCGCGGCGATCCTCCTCATCAAGCCGGGGTACGCGAGCGATCTCGTGGGCCTCGCGATGCAGGTCGGCGTCGGCTTCGTCCAGAAGTCGCAGAAGGCCCCGCTCGCCGCCGCGGCGATCGCCGATC
>DATIVM010000086.1:0-2125 GCA_035465975.1 Usitatibacter sp. | reverse complement strand
GGAGAGACGCGGGCGCTGCGCGTCACGCCCGAAGGCGAGCGCGCGCTTTCCTCACTCCTCTAGGAGCCGCGTTGCGCCCGCCGATCCGGCGCCGTCCGGTTGCGGGCGGGGGACCGGCGGAATATATTTCCCATGCGACATATATCGTTCGGGACGAATCAATACCGCGAAGA
Organism: Usitatibacter sp.; assembly: GCA_035465975.1. Classification (GTDB taxonomy): domain Bacteria; phylum Pseudomonadota; class Gammaproteobacteria; order Burkholderiales; family Usitatibacteraceae; genus Usitatibacter. Next base: position 1,952 of record DATIVM010000086.1, on the reverse strand, counting down.
TGCCGTACCGGACCTGCCCGAAGTGCAAGCTCGGCCTCAGCGGCATCGAGGGCCACCGCGAGATCGTGCTCGATCCGCGCCTGCCCCCCGGCGAGGCCGGACGGCCGCGGTTCCAGTGCGCCCTGTGCGGCACGTACTGGCGGCGCAACTACGTGGGCGACGGCCTCTTCCTCTGGAATCCCGACGCGCCGGAGCCGCCGCTCGAGAAGAGCTAGCGGCGCCTCATTTCGTCGTCTTGATCCAGCGCGCGAACGCCTCCAGGAACTTGCGCAGGAACTCGCGCGTGTCGGCGTTCGTGAGGTGCCCCTGCGCGTCGACCAGGCTCGCCACGCCGCCGATGTAGGCCTCGGGCTGCTGCATCGCGGGCATGTCGAGGAACACGAGCGACTGGCGCAGGTGGTGGTTCGCGCCGAAGCCGCCGATCGCCCCGGGCGAGACGCTCACCACCGCCGCCGGCTTCTTCGCCCACACGCTCTTGCCGTAGGGCCGCGAGCCCACGTCGAGCGCGTTCTTGAGCGGGCCGGGAACCGAGCGGTTGTACTCGGGCGTCACGAAGAGCACCGCGTCCGCCGCGCGGATCCGCTTGCGGAACTCCTCCCACGCCGGCGGCGGCGAGCCCTCGTCGAGGTCCGGGTTGTAGAGCGGCAGCTCGCCGATCTCCACGATCTCGCACTCGAGCCCCTGCGCGATCGCGCACAGCGCCTTCGCGACCATCCGGTTGTACGAGCCCTTGCGAAGGCTGCCGACGACGACTGCGACCTTCATTGCGTTTCCTCCATCGGGAGCGGTTCGACAAAGCCGCGCGCGGCCCGTTCGACACGGAAGGAAACTGGCGGAGAGAGAGGGATTCGAACCCTCGATACGGGTTTAAGCCCATATAACGCCTTAGCAGGGCGCCCCCTTCGGCCTCTCGGGCATCTCTCCGGCGAAACGCGATTATAACCGACCCCCTCCCCCCAGATTCGTTCACGGCCCGGACCGGTTTCGCGCCCCGCGGGGGCGCTCGCTTGACTTCGCATCTTGACGCCGGGGGGCCCATGGATTCCAGAATGTCTGTTCGCATTTTCACCGAGGAGGACACCATGGAAGCGATTACTTCCACTCTCGCGCCGGACGCCCAGGCGGACCGCCACGCCGGGCTGGATCCATCGCGCATCCTGCAGACCGCCACCGCGTTCTGGGCCTCGAAGGTGCTGCTCACCGCGGTGTCGTCGAGGCTCTTCACCGTCCTCGGCGACGGCGCGATGACCGCGCAGGAGCTCGGAGCGAAGCTGGATCTGCACCCGCGCGGCACGTTCGATTTCTTCGATGCGCTGGTCGCGCTGGGATTCCTGCATCGCGACGGAGACGGTCCCGAGGCGCGCTACCGCAACACGACGGAGGCCTCGACCTTCCTCGACCGCAACCGCCCGACCTACGTCGGCGGGATCTGCGAGATGCTCGACTCGCGGCTCTTCGGGTTCTGGAACGACCTGGGCACGGCGCTGCGCACCGGCAAGCCGCAAAGCGAGATCAAGCGCGAGGGCAAGCCCTTCTTCGAGGGCCTCTACGCGAGCCCGGCGCGGCTCGAGGAGTTCCTGCACGCGATGGCGGGGGTGCAGGCGGGCAACTTCCACGCGCTCGCCGAGAAGTTCGACTTCGCGCGCTACGAGACGCTCGCCGACGTCGGCGGGGCGCTGGGAACGCTCTCCGTGATCGTCGGGCGCCGCCACCCGCACCTGCGCCTCACCACGTTCGACCTGCCGCCCGTGGCCCCCCTCGCGACGAGGAATGTCGAGGCGGCGGGCATGGCCTCGCGCATCGCGGTCGCCTCGGGCGATTTCTTCCGCGATCCGCTTCCGCGCGCCGACGTGGTGACCATGGGCAACATCCTGCACGACTGGAACCTGGAGACGAAGAAGCTCCTCATCCGCAAGGCCTACGAGGCGCTGCCCGCCGGCGGCGCGTTCGTC
>DATIVM010000085.1:0-5026 GCA_035465975.1 Usitatibacter sp. | reverse complement strand
GAGGTGGTGAAGGGCGCCAGGGAATCGACCGGCTTCTTCAACGTGTGGCGGGAGGACGGGCGTGCGTGGATCGAGATCCGCCCCGACCAGTTCGGCAAGCCCTTCTTCTTCTCGATCGTGCGCACCCGCGGCGTCGGCGAGCGCATGGTGATCGCCGGCATGATGGGGGCGCGCCACATCGCGTACTTCAAGCGCGCGAGCGGCCACGTGCAGCTCATCGCGAAGAACATGCGCTTCCGCGCGCGCCCCGGCACGCCGACCGAGCGCGCGGTCGAGGAGAGCTTCTCCGACAGCCTCATCGCCTCGGCGCCGATCGCGAGCCAGCCCAACCCGAAGGACCAGGGCGTCCTCGTCGAGGCGAACGCGCTGCTGCTGAACGACATCCCGGGCGCCTCCACGATGCTCGAGGGCGCTTTCCACATTCCGTACGCGCTCGACGGACGCAACTCCAGCCTCACGAAGGCCGAGTCGAACGCGTCCGAGACGGGTTTCGACGTGTCGATGCACTTCTCGGTCTCGAAGATGCCCGCCCCGGGCCCCGACTCCAACGTCCGCCCGCCGCTCGACACGCCGGACCCGCGCAGCCTCTTCCTCGGGTACCGCTACAACTTCGCCGCGCTTCCCGCGCCGATGCATCCGCGCGTCGCCGACGAGCGCGTGGGCTACTTCACCACCAGCTTCACGGACTTCTCGAACGACCTGGATCCCAACCCGAAGGTCCACTACATCAATCGCTGGCGCCTCGAGAAGAAGGACCCGAACGCGGCCCTCTCCGAGCCGGTGAAGCCGATCGTGTACTGGATCGACCGCGACATCCCGGAGAAGTACCGCAAGCCGATCGAGGAAGGCGTGCTCGAGTGGAACAAGGCCTTCGAGCGCATCGGCTTCAAGAACGCGATCCAGGTGAAGGTCCAGCCCGACGACGCGGACTTCGAGACGGCGGACGTGGGCCACGCGACGATCCGCTGGTACCTCTCGTCCGACGGCGGTCCCGCGATCGGCCCGAGCCACGTGGACCCGCGCACCGGCGAGATCCTCGACGCCAACATCGTCTTCACCGACATCTTCGCCCGCAGCAGCCGGCGCTTCGTGGTCGAGGACCTGCCGCACAAGGCGTCCGGCACGGCGCTGCCCTCGATCTCGCTCGGCAACGGCGGCGCCGATTACTGCAGCTACGCCCAGCAGGCGCAGAACGAGGCGGACTTCGCGCTCGACATCCTCGAGGCGCGCGGGGAGCTCGATCCCGCGAGCCCCGAGGCCGAGAAGTTCGTCGACGACTACGTGCGCCAGGTGATCGCGCACGAGGTGGGCCATACGCTCGGCTTGCGCCACAACTTCCGTTCCTCCACCGCGTACACGCCCGAGGATCTCGAGGACCCGGGCTTCACGAAGCGCAACGGCGTCACCGCCTCGGTGATGGACTACGCGCCGTTCAACATCGCCGTGAAGGGCGAGAAGCAGGGCGACTACGTGAACGAGGGCCTCGGCCCCTACGACTACTGGGCGATCGAGTACGGCTACAAGCCGCTCGACGGCGCCCACGAGAAGCAGGAGCTCGCGAAGATCGCCGAGCGCGGCTCGAAGGAGCCGTGGCTCGCGTACGGCACCGACGAGGACGGCATGGTCGGCGGCTCGCCGCAGGGCATGGACCCGACCGTGAACGTGTGGGACCTCTCGAGCAGCCCGCTCGAGTACTACCGCAAGCGCCTCGAGCTCTCGCGCGAGCTCTGGTCGCGGCTGGAGTCGAAGCAGCTCGCGCCGGGCGAGAGCTACGAGAGCCTGCGCCGCAGCTTCCTCGCGGGATTCAACCAGCTCGCGCGCGCCCTGGTGCCCGCCACCAAGTACATCGGCGGCATCGTTCAGGTGCGTGACCGCGCGGGCAGCGGGCGGCTTCCGTACACGCCGATCCCGGCCGCCGAGCAGCGCGAGGCGCTGAAGATCATCGCCGACGGCATGTTCTCGGTCGAGAGCTTCAAGTTCAGGCCGCAGTTCCTGGCGAGCCTGCCCTACAGCCGCCTCGACTACTACGACGCGATGTCGCAGGGGGCGAACGTGACCAGCCAGCCGATGATCAGCCTGCCCACGACGGTGCTCTCGATGCAGCGCGAGGTGCTCGACCAGGTGATGAGCGACGTGGTGGCCGAGCGCGTGATCGAGTCCCAGGAGCTGGTGAGCGATCCGAAGCAGGCGTTCACGCTCTCCGAGCTCTACGACACGCTGCAGGGCGCGATCTGGAGCGAGCTCAAGTCGGGCCGCGAGATCACGCCGATGCGCCGCAACCTCCAGCGCGAGCACGTGCGCCGCATGGTGGCCATGCTGCTGCATCCCGCGGCCAACACGCCGGCCGATGCGCGCAGCCTCATGCGGATGGACGCGCAGCAGCTCGCCAACGAGCTGCGCAAGGCGAAGGGCAAGCCGGGCTTTTCGAAGGAGACCCGCGCGCACCTCGCCGAGAGCCTCGAAACGCTCGAGCAGGCGCTCAAGGCGCCGCTGGTGCGCACGGCGTCATAAGCCGCGAAGGCCGTCCGGCAGGAAAATGGGGTCCGATTACTTTTCCCGGCTCCGGGAAAAGTAATCTGACCCCATTTTCACTTTCCGGCACAATGATTCGGTGGCCACCCGACGCCGAACCCCCTCCGAGGAAGTCACTTTCAAGCCGGTGGACAACGCCCGGCTGGCGGCGCTTTGCGGGCCGCTCGACGCCAACCTGCGACAGATCGAGACCGCGCTCGACGTGAGCATCGCCCGTCGCGCGGAGCGCTTCACGATCAGCGGCCCGAAGGAGAAGGCCGCGCAGGCGGCGCAGGCGCTGCGGCGCTTCTACGAGGCGGCGGCGCGCGACCTGAGCGTGGAGGACATCCAGCTCGGCCTCGTCGAGATCGCCCATCCGCGCCCGGCGCGCGAGCGCGAGGCCCCGCCGCTCATGATTCCGCGGCGCAGCGAGCTCACCGCACGCACGCCGCGGCAGGCCGAGTACCTGCAGAACATGCGCAACTGCGACATCACGTTCTGCGTGGGGCCGGCGGGGACCGGAAAGACCTTCCTCGCGGTGGCGGCCGCCGTCGACGCGCTGGAGCGCGACGCGGTGAAGCGCATCGTGCTCACGCGTCCCGCCGTCGAGGCGGGGGAGAAGCTGGGGTTCCTGCCCGGGGACCTCGCCGCCAAGGTGGACCCGTACCTGCGCCCGCTCTACGACGCGCTCTACGACCTGATGGGCTACGACAAGGTGAACCGCAGCTTCGAGCGCGGGGCGATCGAGATCGCGCCGCTCGCGTTCATGCGCGGCCGCACGCTCAACCACGCGTTCGTGATCCTCGACGAGGCGCAGAACACGACGCCCGAGCAGATGAAGATGTTCCTCACGCGCATCGGCTTCGGCTCGAAGGCGGTGGTGACCGGCGACGTCACCCAGACCGACCTCGCCAAGGGGCAGGCCTCGGGCCTCGTGGACGCGCGCGAGGTGCTGAAGGGCGTGCGCGGCATCGCCATGACGCAGTTCCAGTCCGAGGACGTCGTGCGCCACCCCCTCGTGCAGGCGATCGTGGATGCGTACGACCGGCGCGCCACGAAGAAGGGCTGAGGATCGCCCTTGGGACTGACGGTCCAGCGGGCATCGCGCGCTTCGCACATCCCGTCGGACCGGCGGCTGCGCGCCTGGGCGGGCGCCGTCCTCCCCGGCCGCTCGGAAGTGACCGTTCGCTACGTGGGGCCGGCCGAGGCGCGCCGGCTCAACCGCGAGTTCCGCGGAAAGGATTACGCGGCCAACGTGCTGAGCTTTCCCTACGAGGCGTCGCGGGACGCCGTGCGCGGCGACCTCGTGATCTGCGCGCCGGTGGTGGCGCGCGAGGCGCGCGAGCAGGGCAAGGCCGTGCAGGCCCACCATGCGCACCTGCTGGTGCACGGGCTTCTGCACCTGCGCGGCTACGACCACGAGCGGGAAGCGGACGCGCGGCGCATGGAGCGGCGCGAGCGCGCGGCGCTCGCGAAGTTCGGCTTTGCCGATCCGTATTAAAGTATTGCGGTCGCAACTGCCGATTCCCCGCATGAACGAGTCCACCAAGCCGAGCCTGCTCGAGCGGCTTTCGTCGCTCCTGCTGCGCGAGCCCGAGGACCGCGAGCAGCTGATCGAGCTGCTCCACCACGCCTTCGAGCGCCGGCTGCTGGACGCGGACGCCCTCTCCATGATCGAGGGCGTGCTGCAGGTTTCCGAGACGCAGGTCCGCGACGTGATGATCCCGCGCTCGCAGATGGACATGATCGACGTCGCCGAGAGCCCGGCGAAGTTCATCCCGTTCGTGATCGAGACGGCGCACTCCCGCTTCCCGGTCTTCGAGGACAACCGCGACAACGTGATCGGCATCCTGCTCGCGAAGGACCTGCTGCGCTTCTACGCGGAGGAGGAATTCAACGTCCGCGAGATGCTGCGCCCCGCCGTGTTCGTGCCCGAGGCGAAGCGCCTCAACGTGCTCCTCAAGGAGTTCCGCGCCAACCGCAACCACATCGCGATCGTGGTGGACGAGTACGGCGGCGTGTCGGGCCTCGTCACCATCGAGGACGTGATCGAGCAGATCGTCGGCGACATCGAGGACGAGTACGACTTCGACGAGACGGAGGACAACATCCTCGTCGATCGCAGCGGCCGCTACCGCGTGAAGGCGGTCACCGAGATCGCGGACTTCAACGCCCGTTTCGGCACCAATTTCTCGGACGAGGACTACGACACCGTCGGCGGCCTCGTCGTGGGGCGCTTCGGTCGCCTGCCCAAGCGCGGCGACACCATCGTCATCGACGGCTTCACCTTCCAGGTCCTGCGCGCCGACAGCCGCAAGGTCCATTCGCTCCTCGTCGAGAAGCCCAAGGAGCCGCAGCAGTGACGTCGCTTTCCGCGGCGCCGGCGGCGCGGCCGGCGGCGCGCGCCGTCGCGACGGGCCTCCTCGTGCCGCTCGCCTGCGGCGCCGCCTGCGTCCTCGCGTTCGCGCCGTTCCACGCGTGGCCGGTGCAGATCCTCGCGCTCGCGATCCTCTTC
>DATIVM010000084.1:0-4276 GCA_035465975.1 Usitatibacter sp. | reverse complement strand
CGGGGTCGGGCGCGCCGACCTGGGGAATCTTGCGGGGCATGGAAGGACCCTCCGTGTGGATACGACCATCGTAGGCCCGGCCGGTGCCCGTCCCTTGACGCCGGTCAGCCCCCGGACCGGCAGGGAAGCGAATACGGCGACGGATTCCTTCAGCCGAAAGCGGCCTGCGCGAACGCCGCGGCGATGCACCAGCCGACCACCGCGAGCGCCGGCGCGCGCCAAGCGGCGAGCATCGCGAAGCCCGCGATCGCGATGCCGACATCGGTGGGCGAGCGGATCGCGCTCGTCCACACCGGGTCGTAGAACGCCGCGCCGAGGAGTCCCACGACGGCGGCATTGACGCCCGCGACCGCCCGCGCCGCGGCCGGATGCGCGGAGAGCGAGCGCCACAGCGGCAGCACCGCGGCGATCAGCAGGAGCCCCGGGAGGAAGATCGCGCCCACCGCGAGCGCCGCGCTCCCCGCCGCGCCGAGATCGCCGCCGATGCGCGCGCCGAGGTAGGAGGCGAGGGTGAACATGGGGCCCGGCACCGCCTGCGCCGCGCCGTAGCCCGCGAGGAACTCGTCGCGCGTGAGCCAGCCGGGCTCGACCACCGCCTGTTGCAGCAGCGGCAGCACCACGTGCCCGCCGCCGAAGACGAGCGCCCCCGCGCGATAGAACGCCCAGGCGAGCGCCGCCGGGCCTCCGAAGGCCTGCGCGGCGAAGGGAAGCGCCGCGAGGAGCAGCGCGTAGAGCGCGAGGAGCGCGAATCCGGCGCGGCGCCCGTGGGGAAGCGGCGGCGCTTCGCTCGGCGGCGTGCGCGCATCGCGGCAGAGCGCGAGCCCGGCGAGCGCGCCGCCGGCCACGACCGCGAGCTGCATCCAGGCCCCGCCGATCGCGAGGATCGCGAATGCGCCCGCGGCGGCGATCGTCGCGCGGACGGCATCGGGGCCGAGGTTTCTCGCCATGCCGAGGACGCCGTGCGCGACCACCGCGACCGCGACGAGCTTCAGCCCATGCACCAGCACCTCGGCGGTCGACGCGGGAACGTCGGGCAGCAGCATCGCGAAGGCGAAGAGCAGCAGCGCCGAGGGCGTGGTGAACGCGACGAACGCGGCGAGCGCTCCGCCCCATCCGGCACGCAGCAGCCCCAGGCTGAATCCCATCTGGCTGCTCGCGGGCCCGGGCAGGAACTGGCAGAGACCCAGCACTTCCGCGAACTGCGCTTCCGTGACCCAGCGCCGCCGCTCCACCACCTCGCGGCGGTAATAGCCGATGTGCGCGATGGGCCCGCCGAAAGAGGTGAGGCCGAGGCGCAGGAACGTGGCGAAGACCTCGGCGGCGGAGCCGCGCGGCGGGCGATCCATCGGTATGAGGAACGAAAAGGGTCCCATGGTAAACGTTCCCGAATCCGCGCCCGCGGCCGACCCGCTTGATTCGAGTCAACCGGGAATCCGGCGCCTCGCGTAAGAAGGAGGGTATGAACGACGCTTCCCGGCCGCCGATCTGCCTCAGGCACCGTTGCGATCCCGCGGGCATCCCTTTCGAGACGACGGCGGACCTGGAAGGCGACGGCCCGGTGATCGGGCAGGAGCGGGCGGCCCGCGCGCTGGAATTCGCCTTCGGGATCGGCGCGGAAAACTACAACGTCTTCGTGATGGGGCCGAGCGGCACCGGGCGCCACACGCTGGTGCGCGAGAGCATCGCGCGGCGCAGCGAGGGTCTCGCCCCCGCCGCCGACTGGGTCTACGTGAACAACTTCGCCGCGCCGCACCAGCCGCTCGCGATCGAGCTGCCGGCGCGACGCGGCTCGCAGCTGCAGCAGGACATGGAGGAGCTCGTCGCGGAGTTGCGCGCCTCGATCCCGGCGATCTTCGAGAGCGAGGAGTACACGCATCGCGTCGAGACGATCGACAAGGAGATCGGCGAGCGCCGCGACCGGGACTTCGGCGAGATCACGCAGGAGGCGGAGCGCCAGCACATCGCGTTCCTGCGCACGCCCGCGGGATACGGATTCGCGCCCACCAAGGACGGGACGATCCTCGGGTCGGAGGAATTCGACCGGCTTCCGGAAGCGGAGCGCGACCGCTTCGCGAGCGCGATCGCGACGCTGCAGGAGCGCCTCGAGAAGGCGATCCGCGAGGCGATGCGCGGACGCAAGGAGCGCGCGGAGCGCATCCAGCAGCTCAACCGCGAGATGGTGCTGGTCTCCGCGGGACCGCTGGTCGACGACCTGGTGCGCCGCTACGAGGACCTGCCCAAGGTCGTGTCCTACCTGCAGGCGGTGCGCGAGGACATCCTCGCCAACGGCGAGAGCTTCCAGGCGGGCGCGGAAACGGCGCCGGCGCTCGCGGCGCTCGGCGCGGCCCCCTTCAACGTGGGGCTTCGCCGCTACGCCGTGAACCTCCTCGTGGACCGGCGCGCGGCGCATGGCCCGGAGGCGGTGTTCTGCGACCACCCGACCTACGCCAACCTCGTCGGGCGCATCGAGCACATCCAGCACCTGGGCACGCTCGTCACCGATTTCACGCTGCTCAAGCCCGGCGCGCTGCACCGCGCGAACGGCGGCTACCTCGTGGTCGACGCGCTGAAAATCCTGCAGCAGCCCTTCGCGTGGGAGGCGCTCAAGCGCGCCATCACGCGCCGCGAGATCCGCGTGGAGCCGGTGAGCGAGCTGTGGGGCTTCGCCACCACCGTGGGCCTCGAGCCGGAGCCCATCCCCGTCGCGGTGAAGGTGGTGCTGATCGGCGAGCGGCGCCTCTACTACCTCCTCGAAGCGCTCGACCCGGATTTCGCGCGGCTCTTCCAGGTGGTCGCGGACTTCGAGGACGCGATCGAGCGCGACGCCGGCTCCGTCGGCGCCTACGCGCGGATGATCGGGCGCATGGCGAAGGACGAGTCGCTGCTCCCGCTCGACCGCACGGCGCTGGCGCGCATCGTGGACGAGGCGGCGCGCCGCGCCTCGGATTCGCGCAAGCTCTCCGCCGACCTCGCCGCGGCGAACCGGCTGCTCCACGAGGCGGATTTCCTCGCGCGCAAGTCGGGGCGCTCGTGCGTCGGCGGGGCCGACATCGCCGCCGCCGTGGAGGCGCAGCGCGACCGCGCCGACCGCCTGCGGCGCCGCGCCCGCGAGGCCGTGGCGCGCGGCACGATCCTCATCGATACGGCCGGAAGCTGCGTCGGGCAGGTGAACGGCGTGGCGATCGTGCCGGTGGGCGACTTCCCGTTCGGGGAGCCCACGCGCATCACCGCGACCACGCGCGTGGGCGAAGGGCAGGTGATCGACATCCAGCGCGAGGCACACCTGGGCGGCGCGATCCACTCCAAGGGCGTGATGATCCTCTCGCACTTCCTCGCCGCGCGCTTCTCCGCGAACCATCCGCTCTCGCTCACCGCGAGCCTCGCCTTCGAGCAGATCTACGGCGAGGTGGAAGGCGACAGCGCCTCGCTCGCCGAGCTCTGCGCGCTGCTCTCGTCGCTCGCCGGCGCCGCCGTGCGCCAGTCGATCGCCGTCACCGGCTCGGTGAACCAGCTCGGCGAGGTGCAGGCGGTGGGCGGCGTGAACGAGAAGATCGAGGGGTTCTTCGAGGTGTGCAGCGCGCGCGGCCTCACGGGCGAGCAGGGCGTCGTCATCCCGGCCGCGAACGTCGAGCACCTGATGCTGCGCGATCCCGTCGTCGAGGCGGTGGAGCGCGGGATGTTCCACGTCCATCCGGTGAGTCATGTCGACCAGGCGATCGAGCTCCTCACGGGAATGCCGGCGGGGGCGCCCGAGCTCACCGGCGCGGGGCCGCAGGCGACCATCAACGGCCGCGTGGCACGCCGCCTCGTGGATCTCGCGCGCCTGCGCTCGGCGGCCGGTCTTGCGGTCGTTTCCGCGCGGCGAGCGCGCAAGCGTGGCCCCGTCGGGGGAATCGCATGACCGCGCGCGAGCTTTGGGAGCGTACGGCCGCGGGTGCCGGCGCGGGCGAGCGCGAAGCCGCCTCGCGCAGCCAGCTCGCCCGCGAGACGCTCGCCATCGTGCTCGCCGGGGGGCGCGGCACGCGCCTGCAGCAGCTCACCGAATGGCGCGCGAAGCCGGCGGTCCCGTTCGGCGGCAAGTTCCGCATCATCGACTTCACGCTCTCCAACTGCGTGAACTCCGGCATCCGCCGCATCGGCGTCTGCACGCAGTACCAGTCCCAGACGCTGATCCGGCACCTGCAGCGCGGCTGGAGCTTCCTCGACGGGCGCTTCGGCGACTTCGTCGAGCTGCTGCCCGCGCAGCAGCGCGTCACGGCGAGCTGGTACGAGGGAA
>DATIVM010000083.1:0-2576 GCA_035465975.1 Usitatibacter sp. | reverse complement strand
CTAGCGGCGCGACGCGGGCCGCGGCCGCGCTCCCCGGGCACAAGTCCCGTCCCGGCTCAGTCCTGCGCGAGCCGCCCGTCGGCCAGGCGCAGCCGCCGGTCCATGCGCGCGGCGAGCTCCGGATCGTGCGTCACCATCACGAACCCCGCGCCGTGCCGGCGGTTGAGCTCCAGGATCAGGTCGAACACGCGCGAGGCATTCTCGCGGTCGAGGTTGCCGGTGGGCTCGTCGGCGAGCACGCACGCGGGCTCGGTCACGAGGGCGCGCGCGACCGCCACGCGCTGGCGCTCGCCGCCCGAGAGCTCGCCCGGCCGGTGCGCGAGGCGATGGCCGAGGCCCACCTCCTCGAGCATGGCGGCGGCGCGCGCGCGGCATTCCTCCCACGGCATGCGGCGGATCACGAGCGGCATCGCGACGTTCTCCACCGCCGAGAACTCGGGCAGCAGGTGGTGGAACTGGTAGACGAACCCGAGCGCGCGGTTGCGCAGCCGTCCCTGCTCCGCGGGTCCGAGGGCGAGCAGGTCCTCGCCGAGGAGCGTCACGCTGCCCGCCGTGGGCCGGTCGAGGCCGCCCAGCAGGTGGAGCAGCGTGCTCTTCCCCGAGCCCGAGGCGCCCACGATCGCGACCGACTCGCCGCGGCGGATCTCGAGGTCGACGCCGTTCAGCACGGTGACGGCGATCTCGCCCATCCCGTAGGTCTTCGCGATGCCGCGGCAGGCGAGCACCGCCTCACTCATAGCGCAGCGCCTCCGCCGGGTTCACGCGCGAGGCGCGCCAGCTCGGGTAGATGGTGGCGATGAACGAGAGGAAGAGCGACACCGCCGCCACCGAGATCGCGTCGCGCCAGTGCAGGTCCGAGGGCAGCTCGCTGATGTAGTACACGTCGCTCGACAGGATCTGGAAGTGGAAGGTGTGCTCGACGAAGGGCACCACCACGTCGATGTTGAGGGCGAGGAGGACGCCCACCACCACGCCGATCACGGTCCCGATCACGCCGATGATCGCGCCCTGCACCACGAAGATCTTCATGATGCTGGCGGGCGCGGCGCCGAGCGTTCGCAGGATCGCGATGTCCGGCTGCTTGTCGGTCACCGCCATGACGAGCGTCGACACGAGGTTGAACGCCGCCACCGCGATGATGAGCGTGAGGATGATGAACATCATGCGCTTCTCGATCTGGATCGCGCGGAAGTAGTTGGCGTTCTGCCGCGTCCAGTCGGTCACGTAGAGGTCGTCCGGGAGCGAGCTCGTGAGCTCGCGCGCCACCGCCGGCGCGCGGTCGAGGTCGTGCAGCTTCAGCCGCACGCCGCTCACCCGGTCGCCCATGCGGTAGAGCGCCTGCCCGTCCTGCATGTCGATCAGCGCGAGCGCGTTGTCGTATTCGTTGTGGTCGAGCCGGAAGATGCCCACCACGGTGAACTGCTTGAGCCGCGGCAGCAGCCCCGCGGGCGTCACCTGCCCCTGCGGCGAGATGAGCGTCACGCGGTCGCCCAGGCCCAGCGCGAGCCCGCGCGCGATGCCCACGCCGATCACGATGCCGAACTCGCCGGGCTTGAGGTCTTCCAGCCGGCCCGCGACCATGTGCTGCCCGAAGTCCGCGACCGTCTCCTCCAGCCGCGGCACGATGCCGCGCACGTACACCCCGCGCACGGAGCCGCCGCCGGCCGAAAGCAGGCCCTGCCCCATCACGAAGGGCGCCGCCGCCGTCACCTCGGGATTCTTCCGCGCCTCGTCGGCGAGGCGCTGCCAATCGGCGAGGCCCGCGTCGCCGCCGAGGATCTGCACGTGCGCCGCCGCCCCGAGGATGCGCGCGCGGATCTCCTTCTCGAAGCCGTTCATGACCGACATCACGGTGATGAGCGCGGCGATGCCGAGCGCGATCCCCGCCATCGAGATCATGGAGATGAAGGACACGAACTGCGTGCGGCGCTTGGCGCGGGTGTAGCGCAGGCCGACGAAAAGCTCGAAGGATCGCGGCAAGGGAAATGGGATAATCGAAAAGGCGGGCCCGCGCATTATCTCAGTATTCCGCGCGCCCCCCGACGATCCCCATGCCGCTCGACCTGCTCGTCCCCGACCTGCTCCCGCCGCCCGATGCCCCCCAGGCGCTGCGCGAAGCGCGCCTGCCCGCCCTGGAGCGGTGGCTCGCGCGCGCCGATCTCGAGCGCGCAGGCCCGGTGGGCGCGGAGCGCTGGCTCGCCGCGCGCTTCGGCCTCGCCGAGCCCGCGCCCTTCGCCGCGATCGCGCTCGCGGGCGAGGAAGGGCCGCGCCCGGGGGCGTGGCTGCGCGCCGACCCGGTGCACCTGCGCATCGAGGGCGATTCCGTCGTGGTGCTCGATCCCTCGGTGCTGGGCCTCGAACGCGAGGAGGCGGAAGCGCTCGCCGCCTCGCTGCAGCGGCACGTCGCCGCCGACGGGCTGCGCTTCCACGCCGCCGACCGCGAGCGCTGGTACGTCGAGGTGCCCGAGGGCGAGCGGCCGAAGACGGTCGCGCTCGAGGCGGTGCGCGGGCGCGACGCGTTCGGACAGCTGCCGAGCGGGGGCACCTCGTTCAACTGGCGCTCGGCGATCACCGAG
>DATIVM010000082.1:0-3094 GCA_035465975.1 Usitatibacter sp. | reverse complement strand
GCGCGAGGGTGGCGGCCTTCACGTAGGGGCCGGAGAGACGCTCGCCGAGGGGATCGAAGCGGATGTTCTGCGTCGGAACGACGATGCCGGGCGTGGGTGCGGGCGGCGCGGCGCCGGCGAGCATGTCGAGCATCGCCTCGGCCGGCAGCCCCAGCAGCTTCGCGTAGTTGCGCACGAAGCCGCGCAGGAACGTGCCCTTCGGCAGCCGCTCGTAGTCGCCGATCTCCATCGCCTCGATCTGCGACGGGCTCATGTGCAGGCGATGCGCGACGTCGGCGCGCGACAGGCCCTGGCGCTCGCGTTCGGAGGCGAGGGTCGCGCCGAGGCCGAGCGGCTCCTCGCGCAGGTTGTCGCCGGCCTCTTCCACGGCCTCAGGGGCGCTTCTCGAGGCCGCGCACCTGCGGTGCGTCCGGGAAGCGACGGTGGAGCTGCATCATGTAGCTCTGCTCGGCGCCGTCGTCCTTGGTCGCGCGCGCGATCTTCGCGCCCATGACGAGGCCCTCGAGCGGCGGCGAGGGCAGGAGCCGCATGTAGCGCGTGATGTACATCTCGGCCTCCTTGTAGCGGCCGCGTTCGTACTCGATCACCGCGAGGTTGTAGAGGCCGCCGATGAGGTTCGGCTGGATCGTCACCGCGTGCCGCAGGTAGCGTTCCGCGTCCTCGTCCTTGTGCGCGCGGCGCAGGCACAGGCCGAGCGAGAGGTAGGCCTTCTCCGGCGTGGGATAGAGCGGGTCGGCCGCCGCCCTCCGCAGCATCGGCATCGCGCGGTCGAACTCGTCGCGCGTGCACAGGAACCAGCCGAAGTTGTTGAGCACCTCGGGGTTGTCCGGCGCGAGGCTGAGCGCCCGGTCGAAGGCGGCGCGCGCCGAGACGTCCTCGCGCAGCTCCATGTAGACGAGGCCCTGCATGTTGTACGCCTGCGCGAAGCCCGGATCGTCCTTGATGGCGAGCTGCGTCTCCGAGAGCGCCACGTTGAAGTTGCCGCGCGCGAAGTACTCGCTCGCGAGCGCGGTGTGCACCTCGGCGCGGCGGTGCGCGGTCGCGACCGAGCCGCCCTCGGTGACCGGGTGGGACTGGACGCTGTCCTGCGAGACGCACCCGGCGAGGGATGCGACGGCCGCGAGGACGAGTGCGGCGAGGGCTGCGGGACGGAATCTCATCAGGACCTCGGCGAAGGGGAATGGATGCGGACGGGTTTCGGCTTCATGCGGTTCACCACCTGGCCGGCGAGCTGCCCGCAGGCGGCGTCGATGTCGTCGCCCCGGGTCTTGCGCACGGTGGCGACGAAGCCCTCGTCCATCAGGATCTTCTGGAACCGGCGCACGCGCTCGGGGTCGCTGCGCTCGAAGCCGGAATCGGGGAACGGGTTGAACGGGATGAGGTTCACCTTGGACGGAACGGCGGCGAGCAGCTTCGCGAGCTCGCGCGCGTGCTCGGGCGCGTCGTTCACGCCCTTCAGCATCACGTACTCGAAGGTGATGAAGTCGCGCGGCGCGGCCTCCAGGTAGTCGCGGCAGGCGTCGAGGAGCGCGGCGATCGGGTACGCGTCGTTCACCGGCATGATGCGGCTGCGGATCGCGTCGTTCGGCGCGTGCAGGCTCACGGCGAGCGCGACCGGGAGCGCCTCCTTGAGCCGGCGGATCTGCGGCACGACGCCCGAGGTGGAAAGCGTCACGCGGCGCCGCGAGAGGCCGTAGGCGTGGTCGTCGAGCATGATCGACATGGCCTCCACCACCGGCGCGAAGTTGTTGAGCGGCTCGCCCATGCCCATCATCACGACGTTCGTCACGCGGAGCCCGCGGCGCGCGGCCTCCCACACCTGCCCGATGATCTCCGCGACGCCCAGGTCGCGGTTGAAGCCCTGGCGGCCGGTCGAGCAGAAGCCGCACGCGAGCGCGCAGCCGACCTGCGAGGAGACGCACAGCGTGCCGCGGTCCTCCTCGGGGATGAACACCGTCTCGATGCCGTTGCCCACACCGACGTCGAAGAGCCACTTCACGGTGCCGTCGGCGGAACGGTGCTCGGAGAGGATGGCGGGCGCGCGCACCTCGGCCACCGCCTGGAGCTTCTCGCGCAGCGACCTGGCGAGATCGGTCATGGCGTCGAAATCGTCCACCCCGCGCTGGTGGATCCAGCGGAACACCTGTTTCGCGCGGAACGGCTTCTCGCCGAGCGCGGCGAACCACTCGGTGAGGCGCGGCAGGGTGAAGTCGAGGAGGTTGACGCGTGCGTTCATGGGCTGCGGAGCGCTCCGGCGCTCGTTCCCGCTATCGGGAGTGGATCTGGCTCTGGGGGAAGAAATAGGCGATCTCGGTCGCCGCGGTCTCCGGCGCGTCGGAGCCGTGCACGGCGTTCGCGTCGATGGACTGCGCGAAGTCGGCGCGGATCGTGCCCTTCGCGGCCTTCTTCGGGTCCGTGGCGCCCATGAGGTCGCGGTTCTTCTGGATCGCGTTCTCGCCCTCGAGCACCTGGATCATCACCGGCCCGGAGATCATGAAATCCACCAGGTCCTTGAAGAACGGCCGCGCCTTGTGGACCGCGTAGAAGCCCTCGGCATCCTGCCGGGAGAGGTGCGCCATGCGCGCGGCGACGATCCTGAGCCCCGCCTTCTCGAACCGGGCGTAGATCTCCCCGATGACGTTCTTCGCGACGGCATCGGGCTTGATGATCGAGAGGGTGCGCTCCACCGCCATGAATTTCTCCGCTAAATTGATGAAAAATTTAGCTTTTCATTTTAACACAGCGAGCGAGGCGGCGGCTAGTCCGACAGCGAGGAATCCGGGGCGGGCGACCAGGCCGGAACGAGGCCCGGCGCGCGTGGCGCACAGGCGAGCTCCGCCGCGATTCCGATCCCCGGCACCCACGCCACGCGGCCGGCGTGGAAGAGCAGCGGCAGGCGCGCGCGCTGCCATTCGGGAATCGCCGCCTCGCGCAGCAGGTTCTTGAGCGTGCGCGAAGGTCCGGCCGCCGCGAGCCGCATGCGCTCGCCCCCGCGCCGCGGCGCGAAATGCCACTCGCCCGACGCGCACATCTCCTCCGGCAGGCCCGCGCCCGGCGCCGCCGTGAAGCGCACGCGCCCGCGACCCGGCCCCAG
>DATIVM010000081.1:0-8516 GCA_035465975.1 Usitatibacter sp. | reverse complement strand
GACCGGACGGTCTACCTGCCGCAGATCCTGGCGGGGGAGGCGCGCGGCCGCACGTCGCACGACCAGATCACGTTCTCGGAGCGCGGGAACCTGCAGGGCGCCCAGTTCCACGCCGTCGCGGGCCGTGCCTACGAGGCCGCGCGCGCGGCGGGGCTGGGCCGGGAAATCCCGACGGAGTGGCTCCTGCAGGAGATCCGCGACTAGCGCAGGCTGGTCTTCGCGGCGTTGCGCGAGGCGTTGCCGCTCGCCTGCTTGCCGGCCTTCTTCGCCTGCTTGCCGCCCACCGCGGCGTCGGCGTTCTCGGCGAGCTGCAGGTGCTCCTCGAGCTTCGGCGAGGTCTGCTGGGCGAAGCTCCTCACGTCCGGATCCTTCGCCTTCTGCGCCTGCTTCCCGAACTCCTTCACGTCCTCGCGGTGGTCCTTGACCATGTGGTCCATGTACTCGCGGTCGAAGTCCCGGCCCTGCAGCTTCGAGAGCTTGCTCACCTCGTGGTTCTCCGCGAGCCTGGGACCCGCGGGCATCGTGACGCCTTTCTCCTGCGCGAGGGTGCGCAGCTGCTCGTTCGCCTTCGAATGGTCCTGCTCCATCCTCCGGGCGAACTGCTTCACCTCGGGACTCGACGCGCGCTCCTGGGCGAGCTTCGCGAGCTCCACCTCGGCCATGCCGCCCTTGGCCGCCTCCTCGATGAATTTACGGTCCGAGTGCGAGAGGCTCGACTTGCCGCCGGGCTGCGAGCGGCCGGTCGCGGACGGGATGTCGCGGCCCTGCGTCGTTGCGGGCGACGCGCCGGTCGCGTTTTGCTGCGCCGTCGACGGCGCGGCGGCCGCCACGGCCATCGGGAAGCCGATGGCGAGCAGCGCGGCGGGGAGGGCCTTCAGGTAGGGGATACGCGTCATGGGGTGTCTCCTGGCGTGGGGTTGTGAGGATTTCGACTCCGCGCCGAGGGCGGGGTGCCGGCCCCGGTCCTCCCGGCGGATCGTCCCGGATGGTCCGGACGGCGTCCGAGAATAGGGACAGACCCCTTTTTCCGTAAGGCAGAACGGTGGAGACGGTTCCGTTCCGTCTAAGGGAAAAAGGGGTCTGTCCCTATTTCATCAGCGGCCTGGAGATCTTCTCGGCTTCCCCGGGCGAGGGGAGCTGCGGGCGGTCGCGCTCGGCGTCGACGAGGCAGAGGAAGCCGAGCGGCTCGTCGGCGGCGGCGCGGAACTGGTGCCAGGTCATCGGCGGCACGCTCACCAGATCGTTCACGGCGAGGTCGTAGGCGCGGTCGCCCACCAGGCACTGCCCCTTGCCGCGGATCACCATCACCGAGTGCACGTGCTCGTGGCGCTCGAGCGTGGTCCAGCCGCCCGGCGCGACTTCGAAGTAGCGAAGCTGCACCGGCAGCCCGCCGCCCTCGAAGAGCACCTGGCGCGTGACGTCCTTGAAGGGCGCGCTGCCCTCGTCCTTGTAGCGCAGCACCTCGACGCCGTCCCAGCGGTAGCCGCCGCGATGGCGCCGCACCTGCGGCTTGCGGTCCTCGTCCATCGCCGGATTCTACCGCCGCACCGCCGCGACGAATTCGCGCGCGCGCTCGGGCAGCCGCTCGCGCGCGACGAGGAGGCCCCCGCCGACGAGCAGCATGGTGTCGGTTCCGTAGCCCTCGATCATCTCCGGCACGCGCTCGACGGTCATGCCGCCCGCGGGCACCGGGAGCGCCGGCTTCACCGCATGCCAGGGACGCCGCGCGGCCTCGGCGATCCCCATGCAGGTTTCGCGGCTGTAGCTGAAGCGCCCGCCGTGGTTGGGAAAGATCGTCGCGTCGGCGCCGAAGAGCCGGAAGAGGGTGCCGAGGAGGAGCGGGGGCGCGATGCGCGAGGCGCCGCCGAACGCCGGATGGGCCATCACCGGGATGTCGAGCTGCGCCTGCATCTCCATGAACGCCGGAACGCCGATGAGCATCGGCGCGGCGAGCGCCATCTTCACGCCGTGCTCGCGCGCGATGCGCGCCTGCGCTTCGAGCGCGCGGGGGCCGCCGGAGAACGTCGGCGCGTACACCGTGCAGCCGCCGGTCTCGCGGTTGGCCGCGTCGATCGCGCGCTGCACGGCGGGCACGCGCTCGGCGAACGGCTGGTCGGCCTGGTCCGCGAGGCCGTGGTCGTCCTTGATCACGTCGATGCCCGCGCGGGCGAAGATCCCGGCGAGCGCGGCGAGGTGCGCGACGGACGAGCCCTGCGGCTTCAGCGCCGTGCAGGTGAGAGCCCGTCCCCGCGCGCGCACGAGGCTGCGGATTCCCTCGATGCCGAAGCGCGGTCCCGGGAACGAGCGCTCGTATCCGGCGGGGAACGCGACCTCGACGAGCTCCACCTCCGGCTGGAGCGAGCAGTTGCCGAACAGCATGTTGAGGAGCTGCGAGGCTTCGTGGCCCGTGGTCGAGGGCGCGATCCCGAGCGCCACCTCGAAGCGTCCGCCGCGCGGCCGGATCGACTCGACGCGCGCGGCCACCTCCGAGAGCACGCGCCCATCGGAGATCGCCTCGAGCGGCATCTCCACGCTCTGCTCCACGGCGAGCGCGCGTGCCCGCGCCTCGATTTGCGCCTCGGGTGCGTCCACGAGATAGGTCGCGCGGATGCGTTCCATGGCGGCGCCCTTCATGCGGCGCGCAATGCGTCGACGATCTCGAGCCGCGCGGCGCGCACGCTCGGCAGGAACCCGCCGAGGATGCCCATCGCGACGGAGAACACGAACGCGTCGGCGACGATGCGCGAGGTGAGATCGAAGCCGAAGGCGAGCTGGCTGAAGGACTGGAAGTTCATGGTGGTGACGGTGAAGGCCTGGAGGAAGGAGGCGAGGAAGACGCCCGCGGCGCCGCCGGCGACCGAGAGCAGGATCGATTCCAGCAGGAAGGCGCCGAGGATCGCCGCGCGGCGAAAGCCGAGCGCGCGCAGCGTCCCGATCTTCGCCGTGCGGTTCGAGACCGCCGCGTACATCGTGATCATCGCGCCGATCGTCGCGCCGATCGAGAAGATGATGGAGAGCGTGATGCCGAGCACGCGGATGAACTGCGAGAGGGACTTCGACTGCTCGGCGTAGAACACGGGCTCGGGCTTCACGTCGAGGACCAGGCGCTGGTCGGTCGCGATGCGGCGCGCGAAGGCGTCGAAGTCGGACGGGTCGCGCAGCTGCGCGATCATGGACGAATAGGCGGTACGGCGGAAGGCCTGCATCATCTGCTCCACGTCGCCCCAGACCTCCGACTCGAATCCCGACTTGCCGGCGTCGAAGCGGCCCACCACGGTCCATTCGCGCCCGGCGAAGCGCAGCCGCTCGCCGATCTCCACGCCGTCGTAGGTCTGCGCGATCCCGCGCCCCACGACGATCTCGGAGGACCCGGGGCGGAACGCGCGCCCGTCGACGATGTGCACCTGGGGCCGGAGCTGCAGGCCGAGCGGGGGCAGTCCGCGCACCACCACGTTCGACGGCTTGTCGCTGCCGCGCTTGGCGAGCGCGATGAGGACCACCGTCTCCTTCGAGACCAGCGGCTCGCCGGACGGGGCGCGCGCGACCTCGGGAAGCGTCTCCACGAGCGAGGCCTGGTCGCGATAGACCGCGCTCTGGATCTCGGTCTGGGAGGACTGGCGAAGCAGGATCGCGTTCTGCGCGCTCCCCGTCGAGACGAGGGTGCGGCGCAGCCCCGCGTCGAGCATCAGCACCGCCGCGAACACGAACACCACGAGCGCCATGCCGCCGGCGGTGAGGAGCGTCGTGAGCTTGCGCGTCCAGAGGTTGCGCGCGATGTAGGAGAGCGGGATCTTCACGGGGAATCAGCCGATGTAGCGCAGGCCCTCCACGATCCTCACGCGCGAGGCGCGGATGGAGGGCACGAGCCCCGCGGCGGCGCCGACGACGAGCGCCGCGAGCGCCTGCAGCGCCACGGTCTCCGGCGCGACCTTGAAGACGGGGAACATCGCGCCCAGGAACGCCTTGAAGCCGGCGGCGACCGGGAAGGTGAGGAGGATGCCCAGCGTGCCGCCGATGAGCGTGATCGCGAGCGATTCCCCGACGATGAGCGCCGCGACGAACCCCGGGCCGAAGCCGAGGGCCTTGAGCGTCGCGTACTCGGCGAGCCGCTCGCGCGCGGTCATCGCCATGGTGTTGGCGACCACGGCGAAGATGATGACGATCACCACGAACGAGACGATGCGCACCGCCATCACGATGGTCTCGGTCTGCGCGACGAAGCCGAGCTGGAACGCCTTCTCGGTCTCGGTGAGGGTCTCGGCGATCGAGTTCCTGAACTCCTTGTCGATCGCCTGGCTGATCTCCGCGGCGCGCCCCGGATCGTCGATCTGCACCACGAACAACCCCGCGTACTCGGCGCGCTTCGGGAACTGCCTCTTCATCTGCTCGTTGAGATAGTCCCAGTGGAAATACATCTGGCGCGTGATCGTGGTGTCGTCGCGCCCGTCGAAGATGCCGTCCACGTGGAACTCCCACAGCCCCGGGAAGATCGTGCCCTTCAGCGGAATCGTGTCGCCCACCCTGAAGCCGTGCTGGCTCGCGAGCTGGCGGCCGATCATCGCCCCGGTGCGGTCCTTCTTCCAGGCGAGGAGCTCCTCCGGCCGCGTCCTGAACTCCGGGAAGAGGTCGAACCACACCTCGTGGTCCACGGCGAACTGCGGGAAGAAGTTGCCGAAGGACTCGTCCCTGTAGATCCCGCCGAACCAGTTGGATACCGCCACCTGCCTCACGCCGTCGATCGCCTTGATGCGCTCGCGATAGTAGATCGGGATCGGGAACACGAGCGAGGTGGCGTTGCGGGTGATGAGGCGCGTCGCGGAGGCCATGTCGGCGCCGGCGTACCAGGCGCGCACCACCGTCTGCAGCAGCCCGAAGGCGAGGATCGCCACCACCAGCCCCGCGACGGTGAGCGCGGTGCGCAGGCGGTGCCGGAAGATGTTCTTGAAGACGAGCCTGAGGTAATGCATGGGCGCGTCATTCCCGCGCCGGCGGGAATCCACGGTGGGTTCCCGCCTCCGCGGGAACGACGGCGGGAACCAGCTCGCCCTTCTCCAGGTGCGTCACGCGCCGGGCCGACTCCACGGCGTGCCAGTCGTGGGTCACCATGATGACGGTCTTGCCCATCTCGGCGTTGAGGCGCCGCAGGAGGCCCAGGATCTCCTCGGCGCTCCGGCGGTCGAGGTCGCCGGTGGGCTCGTCGGCCACGATGATCGTGGGATCGGTGATGATGGCGCGCGCGATCGCCACGCGCTGCTGCTGGCCGCCGGAAAGCTCGTTCGGGTAGTGCTCCATGCGGTCGGAGAGGCCGACCAGCGCGAGCGCGGTCTCCACCCGGGCGCGCCGCTCGCGCCGCGAGAGCGTGGTGAGCATCAGCGGCAGCTCCACGTTCTCGAAGGCGTCGAGCACCGGCATCAGGTTGTAGAACTGGAACACGAAGCCCACGTGCGCGGCGCGCCAGTCCGCGAGCTCCGCCTCGCCGAGCCGCGTGATGTCCTCGCCGTCCACGAGGAGCGTCCCCGAGTCGGGCTTGTCGATGCCGGCGATGAGGTTGAGGAGCGTGGACTTGCCCGAGCCCGAAGGGCCCATCAGCGCGATGAACTCGCCGCGCGCGATGTCGAGCGTGATGTCGCGCAGCACCGGCACCACCTGGTCGCCGCGCCGGTAGCTCTTCGAGAGATGCGAGATCGCGACGATCGGCCGCTCGGCCATGGCGCTACTTCTTCGCGATGGCGACGCGCGCGCCCTCGCGCAGGCCCGCCGGCGGCCTCAGCACCACCTTGTCGCCCGGCTTCACGCCGACCACCTGCTCGAGGTCCTCGCCGAGCTTGCGCGGCGTTCCCACGTCCACGGCGTGGACCCGGTCCTGCGCGTCGATGGTGAACGCGACGTTCTTCCCGTCGCGCCGCGCGAGCGCCTCGCGCCGCACCGCCACCACGGCCTGGCGCTCCCCGGGAGCCGCCTCGCGCTCCAGGAACGCCACCTTCGCGCTCATGTCGGGCAGGGCGCGCGGATCCTTGTCCACGAACGACACCTTCACGAGAAGCGTCGCCTTGCTGCGGTCCACGGTGGGCACGATGCGCGAGACCTTGCCGCGCAGGCGCAGGTCCGGGTAGGCGTCGAGCTGGATCTCGGCGGGCATGTCCTCGCGGATCTTCGCGATGGAGCTCTCCGAGACGTCGGCCTCCACCTCGAGCGTGGCCATGTCGGCCATGGTGACCACGGCGCCTTTCGATTCGGCGGCCGACGAGAACGGGGTGAGGATGTCGCCCACGTTCGCGTTCTTGGTGAGCACGACGCCGTCGAAGGGCGCGCGGATGAGCGTCTGCTCGAGCGCCACCTCGGCCTGGCGCGCGTTCGCCTGCGCCACGCCGATCGCCGCGCCGAGCGAGGCGATCGAGGCCTTCGCCTTCTCGTAGCGGGCGCGCGCGGTGTCGAGCGTCGCGGCGGAGACGAACTTCTTCGCGTAGAGGTCCTCGGTGCGGCGCAGGCTCGATTGCGCGTCGCGCATCTCCGCCTCGCCCTGCTCGAGGTTCGCGCGCGCCGCGGTGACGTTCGCCGCCGCCGAGTCGCGCGCGGCGGCGACATCGGCGTTCTCCAGCCGCGCGATCACCTGGTTCTCCTTCACGCGCGTGCCTTCCTGCACGCCGAGCCACTCGAGCCGTCCCGTCGCCTTCGTGGACACGGCGGCCTTGCGCCACGGCACCACGCGCCCGGTGGCGTTGAGGACCGTGATCGCCTGCGTGGGGTAGGCGGTCGTCACGGTGGCCGCCTCGACGGCGACCGGCAGGTGGGCGACGCGCCACGCGACGAGCGCGCCGATCAGCACGGCCACGGCGGCGCCGATCGTCCACTTGCCGCCGAAGCGGCGCTTGCGCCGCGCGACCCTCGCGCCGCGGTCGATGGAAAGCTGGGAAAGGTCGGGCGTGTCCACGGCCGGGCTCGCGCGGCGCGTCAGAAGAGGCCGAGCGTGGCCTGGTGGAGCGGCTGGCCGCGCTCCGCGAACGCGTCGACCGTGCCGAAGTGGTGCACGCCGGGGAGCAGCATCAGCGGACGCGCCTGCGGACGCCACGCATCGGCGAGCACCTTCGACTGGCGGCGGAACTCCGAGCTCTCGGCGGCGCCCGCCGCCACCACCAGCGGCGCGGCGATCGTGGGCCGCCGCGGCGCGAGGTCGAGGCGCGCGACCGCCGCCGGATCGAGGCGGAACTCCTCGTTGAAGCTGAAGTGCCGCAGCGGCTCGAAGTCGAACACGCCGCTCAACGCGACGCCGCCCGCGACGCGCGCCGGCTCGAAGGCGAGGCGCTCGCGCGGCGCGGCGAACACCGCGGCCGCGAGGTGCGCGCCGGCCGACCATCCCGAGAGGACCACACGCTCCATGGACAAGCCGTGGCGCGCGCCGTTCGCGAAGAGCCAGTTCACCGCGTCGATCGCGTCCTCGACCACGTCCTCGATGCGGACCCCCGGCACCAGCCGGTAGCGCGGCAGCGCCACGCCGATTCCCGCCGCGACGTAGGGCGCCGCGAGCCACGAGAAGAGGTCCTTGTCGAGCGAGCGCCAGTAGCCGCCATGGATGAAGACGAGCGTTCCGCGGCCGCCCGCGGACGGGAAGATGTCGAGGCGCTGGCGCTCGTGCGGGCCATAGGCGAGGTCGAGATGGCCCTGCAGCGTGGAGCGGACGTACTGCGAATCGCGCTCCCAGCGCGCGAAGTACTGCGGATGCTCCGGGACGAGCCCCCGGTTGTTGTACTCCCGCTCGACGAAATCCCGGTCCATTTGCCGATGCTACACTGCACCGGCCCATGGACGCTTCCGCTCCCGCGCGCTCGGCCCTCGGCCGCGAGCTCCTCGCCCGCGCCGCCGCGCTCGCGCGCCACAGCGATTCGGCCGAGCACTACACGCGCACCTACCTCACCCCGGCGCACCGCGCCGCCGCGCGCGACATCGCGCAGTGGATGCGCGAGGCGGGCATGTCCGTGCGCGTCGATGCCGTGGGCAGCGTGATCGGCCGCTACGAAGCGGGTGCGCCGGCCGCGCGAACGCTCCTCGTGGGCTCGCACTTCGATTCGGTGCGCAACGGCGGCCGCTACGACGGCGTGCTGGGCATCCTCGTGCCGATCGCCTGCGTCGCCGAGCTCCACGCCCGCGGCGAACGGATGTCCTACGCGATCGAGGTGGCGGCGTTCGCCGACGAGGAGGGCGCGCGTTTCCAGACCAGCTTCCTCGCCAGCCGCGCGATGCTCGGGCGCCTCGATCCCGCGGTGCTCGAGCGCCGCGACGCCGGCGGCGTCTCGCTGCGCGACGCGCTCCTCGCCGCGGGGCTCGATCCGGCCCGGATCGGCGAGGCGGCGATCGACACCTCGCGTCTCGGCGCGTACGTCGAGGTGCACATCGAGCAGGGGCCGGTGCTGCTGAACGAGGGCCACGCGCTCGGCGTCGTCACCACCATCGCGGGCGGCACGCGCCATGCGCTCACCGTGCGCGGCGAGGCGGGCCACGCCGGGACCGTGCCGATGCCC
>DATIVM010000080.1:0-9846 GCA_035465975.1 Usitatibacter sp. | reverse complement strand
TCGCGTGGGCCCACGTGCGCATCATCACCAACACCGGGCTCGTCGTGCCCGAATTCCCCTCGGGCGCGCGCGCGCGGCTCATGCGCAAGCTGCGGCGGCGCAACATCGGGATCCACGTGGGAAGCGCGGTGACCGAGGTCGGCCCGGATTTCGTGCGGCTCGAGCAGGGCCTCGAGTTCTCCTCGGACGCGGTGTTCTGGACGACGGGGGGCGCGGCGCCCGGCTGGATCCGCGCCTCGGGCTTTTCCACCGACGAGCGCGGCTTCCTCCTCACCAACGACCGGCTGCAGTCGGTCTCCCATCCCGACGTCTTCGGCGCCGGCGACTGCGCCACGGTCGAGGGCCGGCGGCGCGCGAAGGCGGGCGTCTTCTCGGTGCGCGCCGGTCCCGTGCTCGCCGGGAACCTGCGCGCGGCGCTCGAGGAAAAGGCGCTGCGCCCCCACTCGAGCCCGGCGCGCTACCTGGCGCTGGTCTCCACCGGCAACCGGCACGCGGTCGCGGTGTGGAACGGCTGGTCCTGGGAGGGGAACTGGGTGTGGCGCTGGAAGGACCGGATCGACCGCGGCTTCGTCGCGCGCTACGGCGCGCCCGGCGCGCCGCCCTAGGCGGCCTGCGCTTCGCGCGGCGGCGCCACCTTCGGCAGGATCCGCACCACCTTCACCATCCGGTTCTGCACCTGCAGGATCTCGACCGGGTGGCGGGCGATCACGATGGTGGTGCCGGCCTCGGGGATGTCCTCGAGCTCCTCGAGGAGCAGGCCGTTGATGGTCTTCGGGCCTTCCAGCGGGAAGTCGAACCCGGCCTTGCGGTTGAGCACGCGCAGCGAGCAGGCGCCGTCGGCGATCACGCTGCCGTCGGTCTCCTTGTGGAAGAGCGCGGCGCTGCCGATCGCCTGGCTGGTGAACTCGCCCACGATCTCCTCGAGGATGTCCTTCATCGTGACGAGGCCGAGGATCTCGCCGTACTCGTCCACCACGAGGCCCAGCTGGCGCTGGTTCTCCTGGAAGTTGCTGAGCTGCATGAGGAGCGGCGTGCTTTCGGGAACGAAGTAGGGCTCGCGCATGATGGAGCGCAGCGCCGCGAGGTCGATCTCGTCGCGGCGCGTGAGGTTGAGGACCTTGCGCACGTGGATCGTGCCGATCGTGTTGTCGAGGCCGCCCTCGCACACCACGAGCCGGGTGTGGTGCGCGGTCGCGATCGCGTTCTTCACGTCCTCGAGGTCGTCCTTGAGGTCGATCGCCTCGATCTGGCCGCGCGGCGTCATCGTGTCGTCGACCGTCATGTCCTGCAGCTCGAAGAGGTTGAGCAGGATCGAGCGGTGCTTGGTCGGGATGAACTTGCCGCCCTCCAGGACCAGCGTGCGCAGCTCCTCCATGCTGAGCGGCTGCGCGGCGCCCTCGCCCACCTTGCGGATGCGCAGCACCTTGAGGAGCGCGCGCACGAACACGTTCACGATCCACATCAGCGGGCGCGTCACGCGGATCAGCGGCGTGAGGACGTAGGAGGCGCCGAGCGCGATCGTCTCGGAGTAGGTGGCGCCCAGGATCTTGGGCACGATCTCGGCGAAGATCAGGATCGCGAAGCTTGCGGAGAACGTGGCGATGGCGAGCACGTAGTCGCCGGTGCCGAAGAGGCGCCGGCAGATCTCCGCGACGAGGATGGTGGTCGCCGCGTTGATCACGGTGTTGCCGGCGAGGATGAAGGAGAGCAGCTCGTCGGTGCGCTGCAGGAGCGCCGTGGCGAGCTTCGCGCCGGTATTGCCCTGGCGCGCGAGGTGCTTCAGCCGGTAGCGGTTGAGCGCCATCATGCAGGTCTCGGACATCGAGAAGAAGCCCGAGCACGCCAGCAGGCCGACGAGCGCGACGAACAGCCAGCGGATGGGGACCGCGTCGGTCAAGGCGAGGTGAGGCCGCGCTTGAGGATCAGCTCCAGGACGGCCTTGCTCCCGATGTAGGCGAGCATGAGGGCGGTGAAGCCGGCGAGCGTCCAGTAGACCGCCGTGCGGCCGCGCCACCCGCGGAAGTAATGCCCCGCGAGGAGCCCCCCGAAGATGAACCACGAGAGGATCGCGAAGACGTTCTTGTGGGTGAGCGTGAAGGGCTTGCCGAACAGCTCCTCGGAGAAGAAGAGCCCCGAGACCACCGTGAGCGTGAGCAGCACGAAGGCGGCGAGGAGGATGCGGAAGAGTAGCGACTCCATCTCGAGGAGCGGCGGGAGCGTGCGGATGAAGGGCGGGAGGACGCCGCGATGCAGCCACTTCTCCTCCGCGAGCATCACCAGCGCGTGCACGGTCGCCACGAAGAACAGGGCGTAGGCGAGCATCGCGATCGCGAAGTGCAGCGCGAAGAGCGGATCGCCGCCGTAGTTCACGACGTGGTGCACGTTCATCACCGTGGCCTGCAGCACGACGGCGCAAAACGCGATCGGCGCCATGAGCCCGAGGATCCCGGCGAGCCCGCGGAACGCGAGGCCGGCGAGCCAGTAGATGAGCACCGTGAGCCACACCAGCATCGCGACGCCGTTGCCGACGCTGAGATCCAGCCCGTCGGCGTGCACGATGCTGCGGTAGAGCAGCATGCCGTTGAGCACCAGCGCCACGGGCACGAAGACGGTCTCGAGCCGGCCGTCCTGCGCCGGTCCCGCCCCCCCGGCGGCGAGCGCCGGCCGGGCCGCCCGCCAGGCCATGCCGGAAAGCAGGAGCCAGACGGCGGCGGTGCTAAAATACAAAAGCAAATCAGGCATTTCTGTCCCGCCTGCCAGAACACCCACCAGTTTACCAATTCCCCATGCTCGACGCCCTGACGCAACGACTTTCCTCGGTGGTGAAGACCCTCCGCGGCCATGCCCGCATCACCGAGGACAACGTCCAGGAGATGCTGCGCGAGGTGCGCCTCGCCCTCCTCGACGCGGACGCCGGCCTGCCGGTGGTGAAGGAGTTCGTCGGCAAGGTGAAGGAGAAGGCGCTCGGGCAGGAGGTGATCGGCAGCCTCACCCCCGGCCAGGCCCTCGTCGGGGTGGTGCACCACGAGCTGGTCGAGCTCATGGGCGGCGCGAGCGAGGGGCTCAACCTCGCCGCCCAGCCGCCGGCGGTGATCCTGCTCGCGGGGCTGCAGGGATCGGGCAAGACGACCAGCGCCGGCAAGCTCGCGCGCATCCTCAAGAACACCCTCAGGAAGAAGGTGCTGCTGGTCTCCACCGACGTCTACCGCCCGGCGGCGATCGAGCAGCTCGCGACCCTCGGCCGCGACCTCGAGATCGAGGTCTTCCCGTCGGATCCGTCGCAGCAGCCCGTGGACATCGCCAAGGCGGCGCTCGACTACGCCCGGCGCCATTTCCACGACGTGCTCATCGTCGATACCGCCGGCCGCCTCGGAATCGACGAGGCCATGATGAACGAGGCGCGGCAGCTGCACGCGGCCCTGAAGCCCATCGAGACGCTCTTCGTGGTCGATTCCATGCAGGGCCAGGACGCGGTGAACGTCGCGAAGGCGTTCAGCGACGCGCTGCCGCTCACCGGCATCGTCCTCACCAAGCTCGACGGCGACGCGCGCGGCGGCGCGGCGCTCTCGGTGCGCCACGTGACCGGCAAGCCCATCAAGTTCGTCGGCGTCTCGGAGAAGATGGACGGGCTGGAGCCCTTCCACCCGGAGCGCATGGCCTCGCGCATCCTCGGCATGGGCGACATCCTCTCGCTCGTGGAGGAGGCGCGCGCCAAGGTCGACGAGAAGGAGGCCGAGCGCCTCGCGGAGAAGTTCAAGAAGGGCAAGGACTTCGACCTCGAGGACTTCAAGGCGCAGCTGCAGCAGATGAAGAAGATGGGCGGCATCGCGAGCCTCACCGACAAGCTCCCGGTGCAGCTCACGCAGATGGCGCAGGCCTCGCCCGACCTGCAGGAGAAGGCGTTGAAGCGCACCGAGGGCATCATCAACTCGATGACGCCGCTCGAGCGCAGGAAGCCCGAGCTCATCAAGGCCTCGCGCAAGCGCCGCATCGCGGCGGGCGCGGGCGTGCAGGTGCAGGAGGTGAACCGCCTCCTCGCCCAGTTCGAGCAGATGCAGAAGATGATGAAGATGATGCGCAGCGGCAACCTCGGCAAGATGCTGCGCGGCATGAAGGGGATGCTCCCCGGCATGCGCTGACCCGGGTCACGGGAGCCGCTGCGTGGAGCTCGCGGTGATCGGGGGCGACGGGAGCTTCAAGGCCGAGCGGGAGGCTCGCTTCGCCCTTGATTTCCCGGTATAATCCCCGGCTTCCCCGATTCATCGGGGTTACTCTTTCAGCCGTTCGTTGCCCGTTCTCAACGGGTACAGGAGTCTTCAAATGGTCGTCATTCGCATGGCACGCGGCGGAGCCAAGAACCGCCCCTTCTACAACATCGTCGTCGCCGATTCGCGCATGCCGCGCGACGGGCGCTTCATCGAGCGCATCGGCTTCTACAACCCCAAGGCCGCCGAGAACGAGCCCCGTTACCGCATCGCGCTCGACCGCGTCGAGCACTGGGTGGCGAAGGGCGCGCAGCCTTCCGACGCGGTGAGGAAGATCATCAAGCGTGGCAAGGCCGAAGCGGCCGGCCAGCCCGCGGCCGCCCAGTAAGGCGCCCGTCCCCTTCGATGGGGACGCGTCGAGGCTGGTCGCCATGGGCCGCGTGGTCGGCGCCTTCGGCGTGCAGGGGTGGATCAAGGTGAAGCCCTACACCGAGCGGCCCGACGGGCTCGCGGAGCACGCGAGCTGGGTGGTGCACACCGCGGACGGGTGGCGCGAGATGGCGGTGGAGGGCTTCGAGCTGCACGCGAAGGGCCCGGTGGCGCGGCTCGCGGGCTGCGCGGACCGCGGCGCCGCGGAGCAGTTGCGCGGAGCGCAGATCGCGGTGCCGCGCGCGGCGCTCGCCGAGGCGGAGGAAGGAACGCTGTACCAGGTGGACCTGCTGGGCTACGAGGTCCGCCGCGAGGATGGAAGCGCGCTCGGCACCGTGGACGGGTTCTTCGAGACCGCGGGCGCGAGCGTGATGGTGGTGAAGGGCGATCGCGAGCGGATGATCCCGTTCGTCGCCGGGTACGTGAAGGAAGTCGACCGCGAGGCACGGCGCATCACGGTCGACTGGAAGGCGGATTACGACGCGTGAAGCACTTCGACGTGATCACGATCTTCCCGGAGATGCTGGAGGCGGTCTCGCACCACGGCATCACGCGCAGGGCGCTCGAGGACGGCCTCTTCGGGCTGAAGACCTGGGATCCGCGCGACTTCACGCAGGACGCCTACCGCCGGGTGGACGACCGGCCCTACGGCGGCGGCCCGGGGATGGTGATGATGGCCGAGCCGCTCTCGGCGGCCATCGAGGCGGCGAAGGCGCGGCAGCGCGACGCGGGCGTCGCGAGGCCGCTGGTGGTGCTGATGTCGCCGCAGGGCGAGCGGCTCACCGAGCGCCTGGTGCGCGAGCTCGAGCCGCAGGAAGGATTGGTGATCGTCGCCGGCCGCTACGAGGGCGTCGACGAGCGGCTGGTGGAGAGGTGCGTCGACCGGGAGATCTCGATCGGCGACTACGTGGCGTCGGGCGGGGAATTGCCCGCGATGGTGTTGATCGATTGCCTCGTGAGGCGGCTTCCGGGCAGCCTCAACGACGAGCAGAGCGCGCGCGAGGATTCGTTCTCGGCGGGCCTGCTCGACTGGCCGCACTACACGCGGCCCGAGGCATGGCAGGGCGCGGCGGTGCCGGAGGTGCTGATGTCCGGCAACCACGCCGCGATCCGGCGCTGGCGGCGCAAGCAGGCGCTGGGACGAACGTGGGAGCGCAGGCCCGATTTGCTGGACGAGCCGGCGCTCTCGAAGGAAGACCGGAAGCTGCTCGACGAGTACCGCGCCGAGCGGCAGCGATAACAAACCTCGCGCATCCGACCCGGGGTCCCCGCGTGGCGGGGCGAACTTGACCGGATCGGCTCTGCGCGAAAGGCCGCAAAGGCCATGACGAAAGGAAATGCGATGAACCTGATCCAGCAGCTCGAGAAGGAAGAGATCCAGCGCCTCGGCCGCAAGATTCCCACCTTCGCGCCCGGCGACACCGTCGTCGTCAAGGTGCAGGTGGTGGAGGGCGACAAGAAGCGCGAGCAGGCCTACGAGGGCGTGGTGATCGCCAAGCGCAACCGCGGCCTCAACTCCTCCTTCATCGTGCGCAAGATCTCCAGCGGCGAGGGCGTGGAGCGCACGTTCCAGACCTACTCGCCGTCGCTCGCCTCGATCGAGGTGAAGCGCAAGGGCGACGTGCGGCGCGCCAAGCTCTACTACCTGCGCGGCCTCACCGGCAAGGCGGCCCGCATCCGCGAGAAGCTCTCGAGCCTCGAGGGCCGCGAGATCCTCCCGCCGGTCGAGGAGGAGGGCGCGCCCGAGGCGGTCGCCGCCGAGGCGAAGGAGGCGAAGGTCGAGAAGGAAGGCGCGAAGGAAGGCAAGAAGAAGTAGCGCCTACAGGGAGCGCGTCCCGAACGTGTCGCAATCGGAGATGCGCCCCGACTCGATGCCCCGCTTGAACCAGCGCACGCGTTCCTCCGAGGTGCCGTGCGTGAAGGACTCGGGCACCACGTAGCCCTGGGACTCGCGCTGCAGCCGGTCGTCGCCGATCGCGGCGGCCGCGGCGAGCCCCTGCTCGATGTCGCTGTCCGTGATGCGCGCGCGGTTCTCCGCGTGGTTCGCCCACACGCCCGCGAAGCAATCGGCCTGCAGCTCCATCCGGACCGAGAGCCGGTTCATCTCGGCGCGCGAGACGTGGCCGCGCACCCGGTCGAGCTTCGCGGAAGTCCCCAGCAGGTTCTGCACGTGGTGGCCCACCTCGTGCGCGATCACGTACGCCTCGGGGAAATCGCCCGGCGCGTGGAAGCGCGTTTGCAGGTCGCGGAAGAACGACAGGTCCAGGTACACGCGCTTGTCGCCGGGGCAGTAGAACGGCCCCATCGCGGCGCGCCCCAGGCCGCAGGCCGAGGGCGTGGAGCCGTCGTAGAGCACGAGGTGCGGCTTCTCGTAGTCGCGGCCCGATTGCTGGAACACCGAGGTCCAGACATCCTCGGTCGACCCGAGCACCTGCGCGACGAAATTGCCCATCGGGTCGGTCACCGGCCCCTCGCGCGTCGCGGGCGCGGTCTGCGCGGGCTGCGAGACCTGCTCGGCGAGGCCCAGGAGCTGGGCCGGATCCACGCCGAGGAAATACCCGATCACGAGGATCGCGATGCCGCCCAGGCCGATCCCGCCGATTCCCACCGGGCCCATGCCGCGGCGGTCTTCCACGTTGCTGCTCGCCCGCTGGTTGTCGAATTCCATGGAGACGTCCTCCTTCCTGCACTGACCGCCCGCGCGCCCCGTCGTTCCGGCCTCAGACGGAGAGCCAGAACGGCAGCGTCGCCATGGAGATCAGGGTGCCGAGCGTGATCTGGGTGGCGACCGCGCGGCCGTCGCCCGCCATGCGCACGGCGAGGATGTAGGCGTTGGTCGCCGTGGGAAGCGCCGCGCACAGCACCAGCACGCGCGACTCCGTCGCGGGCAGCGAG
Source organism: Usitatibacter sp. (assembly GCA_035465975.1). GTDB lineage: Bacteria > Pseudomonadota > Gammaproteobacteria > Burkholderiales > Usitatibacteraceae > Usitatibacter. The sequence goes on along the minus strand of DATIVM010000080.1, from coordinate 2,317 downwards.
AGGGCGCGCGCGAGCGCATGCGCGATCGCGGGTGCCGCGACGAGCTTCACCGCGAGCCACCATGCGTGCGCGAGGCCCTCTCCGGCCGCGCCGCCCCGTTCCATGCGCATCGCCGCGCCCACGCACAGGAGCCCCGCGGGAAGCGAGCTCTCGCCGAGCAGCGCGAGGGTCTGGTCGGCGAACGAGGGCAGCGTCGCGCCCGCCGCGTTCCACGCGTAGCCCGCGACGCACGCGAGCACGAGCGGGTGGCGCGCGAGCTCGGCGAGGAAGCCGCGCTCCCCGTGCCGGGCGAGCATCGCCACCGCCCCGAAGTTCGCCACCGGGATCATCGCGCCGAAGAGCAGCGCCGCGAGCGCCACGCCCTGCGTCCCGAAGAGGCTTCCCGCGACGGCGAGGCCGATGTAGGTGTTGAAGCGGTAGCCGCACTGCGATCCGGCGGCGAGGAGCCGGCGCTCGAGGCGCAGCACCGGGCCCGCGAGGACCGAGAGCCCGAACGACGCGACGGTGAACGCGATGCCGCAGGCGACGAGGACGCCCGCCGCGCCGTAGTCGATGCGCGCGATGGCGAGCGAGCGGAAGAGCAGCGCCGGGAAGAGCACGAAGTAGACGAGCCTCTCGAGCCCCGCCCAGAACTCGCGGCCGTAATCGAAGCCGCGCGCGAGCGCGAGCCCCACGACGATGAGCGCGAAGTTCGGCAGCACCACCAGCGCCGCGGACATCAGGCGGCGACTTCCTTGCCGAGCGTGTTGTGGTAGTCGTGGCGCGAGGTGTCGACGCGCGAGAGGCGAAGCTCCACCGGCCGGTCGCGGAACGTGAGCGCGACGCGGCGGATCTCGAGCAGCGGCGCGCCCGGGGCGACCTGCAGCAGCGCCGCCATCTCGCGCGAGGCGAGCACGGCGCGCAGCCGCTCGTCGGTGCGCAGGACGTTGATGCCGTAGCGGCTCTGGTAGAGGTGGTAGATGGTGTTGTCGCGCGCGAGGAAGATCTTCTCGGTGAGCCCCGGGAAGAGCTCCGCGGGGATCGTGATGTCGTCCACGATCGCCGGGCGCCCGCCGAGCGAGAGCAGGTTGCGGATGCGGATCACCTTGTCCGCCGGCGCGATGCCGAGCGCCGCGGCGGCCTCGGCGTCGGCGCGGTCGCGGCGGAAGTCGAGCGTGCGCACCTCGGGATAGGTCTTGCCGCCGCCGCGTTCCACGATGTGGAAGAAATGGAACATCAGCCGCCGCCCGTCGTGGCTGGTGACGAAGGTGCCCTTGCCCTGCCGGCGCACCAGCACCTGCTCGGCGACCAGCGTGTCGACGGCCTTCCTCACCGTCCCCACCGCCACGCCGAACATGCGCGCGAGCTCCGACTCCGACGGGATCGCCTCCCCCGGCCGCCACGCGCCGTGCGACATCCCCTCGATCAGGCGCGCGCGCACCTCCTCGTAGAGCGGGCGGTCGGAGGCGGCGAGGGCGCCCAGCAGGCGCCGCGGCGTTGCGGCCATGGCGAGCGCAAGATACCACGGAAGGCGTATCATGCAACTCATCTAGTTGACTGCCGGCGCGGCCACCCCTAGCATCGCCGGGCTACGGTACTCTCGGGAGCGGGACGATGATTCATTTCGTGGTGCACGACGAGAACGACTCGGTCGGCGTCGTCGTGGTGGAGGGCGTGAAGGCCGGGCAGAAGCTGAGCGGCTGGATCATGGACCAGGACAAGTCGCTCGAGGTGACGGCGAAGAGCGACATCCCGATCGGGCACAAGCTCGCGATCAAGCCGATCGCGAGCGGCGCCACGGTGATCAAGTACGGCACCGACATCGGCAAGGCGATCGCGCCGATCCAGGTGGGCGAGCACACGCACGTGCAGAACCTGCGCACCAAGCGCTGGTAGGAGGGCGACCATGGATCTCAAGAAGGCGACGTTCTGGGGCTACAAGCGGGAAAACGGGCGCGTCGGCGTGAGGAACCACGTCGTGATCCTCCCCGTCGACGACCTCTCGTGCGCGGCGGTGCTCGCGGTCGAGAACAACATCAAGGGCACGCTCGCGCTGCCGCACCCCTACGGGCGGCTGCAGTTCGGCGCGGACCTCGACCTGCACTTCCGTACGCTGATCGGCACGGGCGCGAATCCGAACGTCGCTGCCGTCGTGGTCATCGGCATCGAGGACCAGTGGACGAAGAAGGTGGTCGACGCCATCGCCGCGACGGGCAAGCCGGTGGCGGGCTTCGGCATCGAGCTGCACGGCGATCACGACACGATCATGCGCGCCTCCAAGGTCGCCAAGGAATACGTGCAGTGGGCCTCGGAGCTGCAGCGCGTCGAGTGCCCGATC
>DATIVM010000079.1:0-22433 GCA_035465975.1 Usitatibacter sp. | reverse complement strand
CGTCTTCGGCGCGAAACGCGACGTCGAACAGCGGTGTCACGCCCCCCGGATCCGACAGCCCGGTGAGCCGCAACGCGTAGCATCCCCCCGTGTAACGCAGCTGCGTCCAGTTCTTCTTGTCGATCCGGGCCTTGTCGTACTCGCTCGCTCCGGGCGGTGCCGGCGGCAGGCCCTCGAGGTTCGGCGGCAGCACCATCGGGAACCTGAGCGCCGCTTCGCCGTCGCCCGGCAGGCGCAGTGGCAACAGGAGGTTCGCGCCGGCATAGATCGGGCCGTTGTCCCGCAGGATGCGCGGCCGCGAATCGTACGGGTGCGCAAGGCCCATTCCGTGCACTTCAACGACCAGGTACGCGGGATCGAAACGCAGGTCCGCCGCCAGCCAGTCCGGCAGTCCCGGAACACCGTAGCTCGCCTTGAGGTCCTTGGCGGCCTTCTTCACGAACGCCTGGGCCTGGTCGGAGGCGTAGTCGGACACCACGTCGGGAATCCCCGCCTCCGAGGCGATCTGCGCGGCCACGTAGTCGAATCCCTGGTCGACGAGCTCGTCGAAGTTCGGCAGCGAAGGCGGCACGCCCATGGATGCCATCGCGACCTCGAGACCGGTCTCGAGCGCGGCACGGCAGGTCGAGCCCGCGCCGCAATCGACGATGCCGATCTCGTCGACGGCGCTCGCGACCGCGTCGACCGCTGCGTCCTGGATCTCCTCCCAGAGGTTCGACGTGAAGTTGACCAGCTTCCCGACGCCGTCGACGATCGCCGAGAGCACCGAGCCGAAGGTGTCGATCACCGAGTCGAACCAGCCGTCGTCGCCGGCGTCGCTGGCGATGCAGAACCGCGCGTTCGGCCCGGGGTTGATCGTGCCGCCCACCGGCGTCTGCGTGCCGATCGATGCGGCGACGTCCCACGGGCTCTGGAACAGCGTTTGGCTCAGGATCGCATGGGGCTTGGTCACGCGGTAGCAGGTCTCGCCCGGTACGGGATGGACGCTGATCAGCGGGCGGGTGTACCAGACCGTCCCGAGATGCAGCTCTGGGTTGGGCGAGGGCGATCCGCCGAACAGGCCCGGGAGCAGCTGTGCGAGCTGCACTTCCGGGGGAACTCCTCCGCGGTCCGGATCGCACAGGAGCGTGTTGCCGATGCGCGGGATGACGCGCACGTACAGCGGCATGCCCGCGTCGAGCTTCGTCAGCGTTCGCGCGTCGACCCCGGTCGATCCGTCGGGCAGCGCGACGTCCCCACGCGACCCGAGCGCCAGTGCCCCGAAATCGACGGGGGGCAGCGTGTTCCATTCGCCTGCGACGGCATCGAAGGACCGATGCAGGATCACGCCTGCGCTTGCGCCGGTGCACGGGTCGTATGCGCGCTGCCGGATGCGCGGGAACGGACGCACGGAGACCTGAAGCTCTCCGCCGGTGACGCCGGGCAGGTCGGAGCGCCAGCGCAGCGTGCGCACGGCCTTGGACGGATCCCGGAAATCGAGCGTGTCGGCGCCCACCCAAAGGGACGTGTACGCCTTCCGGAAGGCGAGCCTTCCCTCGGTCGACGCCAGCACCTCGAGCTGAGAGCGAACCGCATAGCCGCGGAAAGACAGCGGCGCATCCCCGGCGACCACCAACGGATCGCGCTGCACGGTCCACGCGATCCGCGGGCAACGCGCCTTGCTCGCCCCGAGAAGCTTCACTCCGATGCGATACGGAATGCCCGCCGCGAGCCTCTCGAAGCGGAACTCGTAGAGACCCGGCGTCGATCCGCCGATCGCGCGCAGGACGAGCGTCGGCGCGCCGGCCGTGCCGGCCCCGGGTGACGAGTGCTCCGTGCCTTCCGCGCCGTGCACGCGCACGGGCCTCGCGCGCACCATCAAGTCGCCCGGGCCGATGTCGCAGGCGAAGACGCGGATGCTGCCCTCGATGACCCCGTTGTCCCCGCCACTCGCGAGCGTGCTTCCGGGAACCGTGACGAATGCGAACGCGGCGGCGCAGAGCGCGCCGCGCAAGACGCCGGACATTCCACTCATGACGTGCCCTCCACCGTGAGTACCGATGCGCTCGGCCGGCTGTCATGTGCCTGGGTCGCCCGCCAGCCGGTCTTCACCCGAGCCGCTCGACCTGCGACCGGCACAGCTTGTTCAATCGCGATCCGCGTGTGTTTGACAGCCGTCAACGAATCGGCCCTGCGCGCATCGGTTCGGGGCAACCCGCGATTCACCCTTCGAAATCACCGGCCGGGGCGGCGCGAATGCGGCGCGACGACGCCAGCCGATCCGGGGAGCGCTTCGCAAGCCTTTTCAGTCCGCGCTCGAAAGCGGCCGCGCGACGCCTTCCAGCGGCTTCCTTTCCGCATCGACTCCCAGCCACAGCGCGATTGCGCCCGCGGCGATCATCATCACCGCCCCAAGCGCATAGCCCGACGCGATGGCGGCCGGCTCCCCGGTGCCGACGAGCGCGCCGAAGAGCCACGGCGCGCCGATGCCGCCGATCCCCGTGCCCGCCGCGTAGAAGAACGCGATGGCGAGCGCGCGCACCTCGACGGGAAAGCATTCGCTCACGGTGAGATAGGCCGAGCTCGCCGCCGCGGAGGCGAAGAAGAACACCAGCGTCCAGGCGAGCGTCTGGGTCGCCGGCCCGAGCAGCCCCGCGGCGAAGAGGATCGCGGTGAGCCCGAGCAGCGATCCCGAGAGGATGTAGGTGGTCGCGATCATCGCGCGCCGTCCCCAGGTGTCGAACCAGCGGCCGAGCACGAGGGGACCCAGGAAATTGCTCGCGGCGAACGGCAGGAGGTAGAGCCCGACCTCGTCGGAGGCGATGCCGTAGAAGCGCCCGAGCACCAGCGCGTAGGTGAAGAAGATCGCGTTGTAGCAGAACGCCTGCGCCGTCATGAGCGCGAGGCCCAGCACGGCGCGCCGCGGATAGAGGCGGAAGAGGCTCGCCCCGAGATCCACGAAGCTCGCCGCGCGGCCGCGCGGGCGCAGGCGGATCGTCGGGAAGCGCAGCGTCGCATCGCGCGCGCCGCGCACCTCGCGCTCCACGCCCGCCGCGATCCTCTCGGCCTCCTCGCCGCGGCCGTGCAGGAGCAGCCAGCGCGGGCTCTCGGGGAGGAGCCGCCGCAGGAAGAGGATCACGATGCCGAGCGCGGCGCCGATGCCGAACGCCGCGCGCCATCCCATGTCGGGAGGCAGGCGCCCCGGCTCGAGGAGCACGGCCGAGCCGAGGGCGCCGAGCGCCGCGCCCACCCAGAAGCTGCCGTTCACCGCGAGGTCCGTGCGGCCACGATAGCGCGCGGGAATGAGCTCCTGGATCGCGGAGTTGATCGCCGCGTACTCGCCGCCGATCCCCGCGCCGGTGACGAAGCGCGAGAGCGCGAAGAGCGCGAAGTCGCCGGAGCCCGCGCTCATCGCGGTGCCAACGATGTAGACGCCGAGCGTGGCGAAGAAGAGGCGCTTGCGCCCGTGCAGGTCGGCGAGCCATCCGAAGAGGAGCGCGCCCAGCACGGCGCCCGCGAGATAGGCGCTCGCGGAAAGCCCGACCTGCGCGTCGGTGAGGCGCAAGGCCGCGCTTTCCTTCAGCGCCCCGGAGACCGCGCCGGCGAGCGTGACCTCCAGCCCGTCGAGGACCCAGGTGATCCCCAGCGCCACCACGACGAGCGTGTGGAAACGCGCCCACGGGAGCGCATCGAGGCGCGCCGGGACGTCGCTTTCCACCACGCTGCCGGGCGATGCGCCGCTCCGATCCATCATCCTTCGAGAATACGCGCCTGTGCTAGGCTAGCCGCCATGGGCATGAAGGTCACCGTCTACCGCTTCCGGCGCTTCCTGGATGGCCGCGAGATCAGTCCGCGCCACATGATGGGCACGCCGGAGGCGATCGCGCAGCTCGACCGTTGCTCGGTGATCTGGGACTCGGCGCGCATCGTCGAGGCGAAGCTCCTCGAATCCGGCTTCTACTTCGAGGACGCGAAGTCCACCTTCACCCAGATCGAGGCCCCGCAGCCGGTGAGCCTCGAGGGCCCCGGCAAGGGCTGACGCTCACTCGTCCAGCGATTCCAGCAGGCGCTGCCGACCCGAGCGCACGTGCTCCTCGGCGAGGTGCCGCGCCTCCCCGCCCCGCCCCGCCACCACCGCGTCGAAGATCGCGCGGTGCTCCACGTTCGAGCGCTGCATCTTCGCCGCGTAGTTGAACGGCGGGCGCCGGAAGAGGTGCAGCTCGTTCACGCACTCGGCGTAGACGCGCGCCGCGCGGCGGTTGTTCGCGAACTCGACGAGCGCCGCGTGGAAGCGCAGGTTGAGCTCGTAGTAGCGCCCGCCGCGGCCCGCCTTCGCCGCCGCCTCCATCTGGTCGAGCAGCGTGGCGAGGATCCTGCGCCGCGCGGGCGTGAGGAGCTCGGCCGCGCGCTCCACGGCGAAGCCGAAGATGAGCGCGCGCATCTCGTAGATCTCCATCATCTCCGCCACCGTGATCCGGCGCACGAAGACGCCGCGGTTCGGCACGGGCGTCACGAGCCCCATGCCGGTGAGCACGCGGATCGCCTCGCGGATCGGCCCGCGGCTGGTCCCCATCACCTCGGCGAGCGTCGCCTCGTTGAGGCGCTCGCCGGGCTTCACCTGCCCCGATTCGATCAGGTGCTTGAGCTCCTCGACGATGTGGGCGGCGAGGAGGCGCGAGGATCGGGCGCGGACGGTGACGGCCATGGGCGGAAGCGCGGAGGATACCGCGGATGGTAGCGCAAGCGCCGCGCGAATTGTCATCGCCCGCGGCGGATTTGTTGACACTTTCGAGAGCCCGGGCCTACGCTACCGTTTCCCCCGGACGACCCCTCCCGCTCCCGAGATGACCCACCTCGAGCTCGCCGACCTCACGAAGCGCTATGCCGGCGTGGGCGCCGTCGAGGGCGTGAGCCTCTCGGTGGAGAAGGGCGAGTTCATCTGCCTGCTCGGGCCCTCCGGGTGCGGCAAGACGACGACGCTGCGCATGATCGCGGGCTTCCTCGAGCCCGACGGCGGGGAGATCCGCGTCGCGGGCGAGGTGGTCTCGCGTCCCGGCCGCGTGGTGCCGCCCGAGCGGCGCAACATGAGCATGATCTTCCAGAGCTACGCCGTGTGGCCGCACATGACCGTGCTCGAGAACGTCGCCTACGGCCTCAAGATGCAGAAGCGGCCCGCCGCCGAGCGCCGCGAGCGCGCGATGGGGATGCTCGGCGCGACGCGCCTCACCGAGCACGCGCTGAAGTACCCGGCGGCGCTTTCCGGCGGCCAGCAGCAGCGCGTCGCGCTCGCCCGCGCCCTCGCGCCCAACCCCGGCATCCTCCTCCTCGACGAGCCGCTCTCCAACCTCGACGCGAACCTGCGCGGCGAGATGCGCATCGAGATCCGGCGCCTGCACGAGCAGTTCGGCAACACGTCGATCTACGTGACGCACGACCAGATGGAGGCGATGACGATGGCCGACCGCATCGTCGTCATGAACGCCGGCCGCATCGAGCAGATCGGCTCGCCCCAGGAGGTGTACGACGCGCCGAGGTCGCGCTTCGTGGCGCGCTTCATCGGCGCGAGCAACGTGCTCGACGCGAAGCACCTCGGCGGCAACCGCGTGGAGGTGGCCGGCCATGCGCTCGAGATCGGCCTCGGCGATTTCGCGGGTGCCGGACGCGACATGGCGTTCTGCGTGAAGACCCACGACGTCGAGCTCGTCCCCGACGGACGGACCGAGGGGAACAACGCGCTCCCCGGCGTCGTGCGCAGCCACGCCTACCTCGGCAGCCATCGCGACTACCTGGTGGACGTCGGGCAGGAGATCCTCATCGCCGCGCCCGCGGGCCTCGAGCTCGCGCCCGGCTCCGCGGTGGCGGTGCGCTTCCGCCCCGACCGCTGCCGGGGGCTCGTCCAATGAATGGGGACAGACCCCTTTTCCCGCATGGAGGAAAAAGGGGTCTGTCCCCGACACCGCAAGACCAATAACCCGAAGGAGGAAGAGATGAAAACGCACTGGAAACTCACGCTCACGGCGCTCGCCGTCGCGATGGCCGCGGCGCTTCCGGCCGCCGCGCAGGACAAGGCGGACGTCGCCGCCGCGGAGAAGGAAGGCAAGGTGGTGTGGTACGCCTCGGTGGACATCAAGGTGGCGGAGGCCGTCGCCGAGATGTTCCGCAAGGACCATCCGAAGATCGACGTCGAGGTGGAACGCTCCGGCTCCGAGCGCGTCTTCCAGCGCGTGAACCAGGAGCACCAGTCGGGCATCAAGCACGCCGACGTGGTGAACACCTCCGACTCGACGCACTTCATCACCTGGAAGAAGGAGGGGATGCTCGCGAAGTACGTCCCGGCGGGCGTCGACAAGATGCCCGCGCAGTTTCGCGATCCCGACGGCTACTACGCCGCGTGGCGGGCGACGCTGTGCGTGATGGGCTACAACACGAACCTGGTGCCGCCGAACGACGTGCCGAAGGGCTACGAGGATCTGCTCGCCCCGAAATGGAAGGGCAAGCTCACCAAGGCGCACCCGAGCTACAGCGGCACCTCCCTCACGGGCACCTACGCCATCGAGAAGAAGCTCGGCTGGGGCTACTTCGAGAAGCTCGCGAAGCAGGATGTGCAGCAGCTGCAATCGACCACCGCCACGCCCAAGAGCATCGCGAGCGGCGAGCGCGCCGTGATGGTGGACGGCAACGAGTACAACATGTTCATCGAGATCAAGAAGAAGAGCCCGGTGAAGATCATCTACCCGGTCGAGGGCACGCCCTTCGTCTCCTCGCCGGTCGCGGTCTTCTCCGCCGCGCCGCATCCGCACGCGGCGCGCCTCTTCGCCGACTTCCTCTTCAGCACGAAGGTGCAGCAATACCTCGTCGACAACGGCGGGGTGCGCTCGGTCATGCCGGGCGTGAAGGACCCGGCGGGCCGCACTCCCCTCGCCGACATCAAGGTGATCCCGGACGACCCGGCGGGCCTGCTGCCCGTGGTGGACGAGATCAAGAAGAAGTACGCGGCCCTCTTCGGCGGCGGGAAGTAGCCTGTGAGCAACGCGTCGTTCCCGCGCCGGGAGGAACCCGTCGATGGGTTCCCGCCTGCGCGGGAACGACGCTTTTCGTTCGACCCGACCGCTCCCTTCTCCATCGCCATGGCGCTCGCCCTGGCGATGCTGGTGCTGCTGCCGCTCGGCTGGCTCGCCGCGACGAGCCTCATGGACGACGCCCATCGGCATTTCACGCTGGCGCACTACGCGCGGCTCTTCCGCGACCGCGAGTTCCTCGAGCCGTTCTGGGTGACGCTGTGGACCTCGGCCGCGGTGGGCGCCCTGTGCGTGCTCTTCGCGGCGCCCATGGCGTGGCTCGTCTCGCGCACGGACCTGCCCGCCAAGCGGCTCCTGCGCATGATGATCCTCGCGTCGTTCGCGACGCCACCCTTCCTCGGCGCCTTCGCCTGGGTGTTGCTGGGCGGCCCCAACGCGGGCCTCGTGAACCATTGGTACTACGCGCTCACGGGACTCAAGCCCTTCGAGGCGGAATCGCTCGTCAACATCTTCTCGGCCTGGGGCATCGTCTTCGTGACGGCGCTCTACACCTTTCCCTACGTCTTCACGTTCGTCGCGACGAGCCTCGACCACATCCCGAGCGACCTCGAGGAGGCCTCCGCCATCCTCGGGGCGCCCTCGTGGCGCACGGCGCTCGACGTCACGCTGCCGCTCGCGATGCCCGCGCTCCTCGCGGGCTTCCTCGTCGCGTTCCTGCAGTCGATGACGCTCTTCGGCCCCGCCGCGATCCTGGCGCTCCCCGCGAGCATCGACACGATGACGACGAAGATCTGGAGCCTCTTCCAGTTCCCGCCCAAGCTGGGCCTCGCCGCCGCGGCCTCGCTTCCGCTCCTCCTCATCACCGTCGTGCTGCTGCGCGCGCAGGCGGCGATCATGGGGCGGCGCGGCTTCTCCGTGCTGGGCGGCAAGACCACCGGCCAGCGCCTGATCCGGCTGGGCGCGTGGAAGCCCGTCGCGCTGCTGCCCTTCGCATTCGTCCTCGCGTGCTCGGTGCTGCTGCCCTACGGCGTGCTCGCGTGGACGGCGTTCGTGAAGAATTACTCCGCGCCGATGGCGGGGAACTTCACCTTCGACAACTGGAGGTTCGTGTTCCTCGAGTTCAGCCAGACGAAGCTCGCGCTCACCAATACGTTCGTGCTCGGCGTTTCCGCCGCGACCGCCGGCACCATTCTCGCCACGACGATCGGCTACCTGGGGCTGCGCAAGCTCGTCTGGGGTCACCGCTGGCTCTCGTTCCTCGCGACGGCGCCCGTGGCGATCCCCGGCATCGTGCTCGCGGTCGGGCTCTTCCTCGCCTACACGCATCCGCCGCTCGTGCTCTACGGCACGCTCACCATCATCTTCCTCGCCTACGTCACGAAGGAGATGCCGGTGGGCTACCAGCAGGTGGCCTCGTCGCTCAAGTCCGTGCACCCGGAGCTGGAGGACGCGAGCCGCATCTTCGGCGCGACGCGCCTGCGCGCGCTGGTCGACATCACGGCGCCGCTCATCCGCAACGGCGTGATCGCGACCTGGATGTTCATCTTCATCGGCTCCATCCGCGAGCTCTCCGCGACGATCCTGCTCTTCACGGCGCGCACCAAGACCGTGTCCGTGACGATGTTCGACCTGCGCGAGAGCAACGACTGGGGCCCGATCGCGGTGCTCTCGCTCACGATGCTCGCGATCACCTTCGCGATGATCCTCGCGATCAACTTCTTCACCGACCGGAGGATGGCTTGAACGACTCCCCGTCATCCCCGAGCCGCCGGGGATCCACCCTTCCCGTCCTCGGCCTCATGCCCGGCGACTGGACCGGCATCGGCCCGGAGCAGTGCGCGCGCATCCTCGCCGACCGGCGCATGGCCCCGGTCGCGCGCCTGCTCGCGATCGGCGACGCGCGCGTGCTGGAGCGGGGCGCGTGCGACGCGGGCGTGAAGCTGCGCATCCGCGCGTACCCGGATCCCGAAGCGGTCGACTGGTCGCGCGAGGACGAGGCGCCGATGATCGACCTCGCCAACATCGATCCCGCGAGGATCCCGCGCGGCGCCGTCTGCGCCGAATCCGGCCGCCTCACCGGCGAGACGCTGGCGTTCATGGTGGAGCTCGCGCTCGCGAAGCGCATCGACGGCATCACCTTCGCGCCGCTCAACAAGGCGGCGCTCCACGCGGGCGGCTGGAAGTTCAACGACGAGCACCAGATGTTCGCGCACCTCACGAAGCACGCCGGCTTCTTCGGCGAGATGAACGTGCTCGACGACAAGTGGATGTCGCGCGCCACCTCGCACGTGTCGCTGCGCACCGCCATCGAGCAGATCACGCGCCAGCGCATCGAGGACGCCCTCACCCTCGCCGACGCGACGATGCGCGGCGCGGGCTTCGCGCGGCCGCGCATCGCGGTCGCGGCGCTCAATCCGCACGGGGGCGAGAACGGCCTCTTCGGGCGCGAGGAGATCGAGATCATCGCGCCCGCGGTCACCGCCGCCGCCGCGCGCGGCATCGCGTGCAAGGGGCCGTTTCCCGCCGACACCGTGTTCATCAAGGGCTTCGGCGACGAGTTCGACGGCGTGCTCAGCATGTACCACGACCAGGGCCAGATCGCGACGAAGCTCAAGGGCTTCAATCGCGGGGTCACCGTCACCGGCGGCCTCGCCACCGTCTTCACCACGCCGGCGCACGGCACCGCGTTCGACATCGTCGGCAGGGGCATCGCGGGCACCGGGGCCCTGGAGAACGCGATCCGCCTCGGCGCGCGCCTCGCCGCCTCGCGCAAGCACGCCACTCCCGCCACCTGATCGTCAGTCCCCGCAGGCGGGAATCCAGTCACCACCGAAGACATCATGGCCGCCACCGCTCCCGCAAAGACCCCGGTTGCGCCCATCACCGACGAGGTCGCCGGCTTCGTCACCTCGACGAAGCTGCAGGGAATTCCCGGCGACGTCGCCCGCCTGGGCAAGCGCTCCGTGCTCGATGGCCTCGGGCTCGCGCTCGCGGGCGCGGCCTCGGAATGCGGGCACATCGCGCAGAAGTACCTGCGGCAGCTCGGCATTGCGTCGGACAAGGGCAGTACCGTGATCGGCAGCGACCTGCGCCTTCCGGCGCGCTTCGCCGCGTTCGCGAACGGCCTCGCGATCCACGCCGACGACTACGACGATACGCAGCTCGCGGTGGCGAAGGACCGCGTGTACGGGCTCCTCACGCACCCGACGGCGCCCGCGCTGCCTCCGGTGCTCGCGCTCGCCGAGCGCGACCGGCGCAGCGGCGCGGACCTGATGCTCGCCTACCAGGTCGGCGTCGAGGTCGAATGCAAGGTGGCCGAGGCGATCCTGCCGCGCCACTACCAGACCGGCTTCCACAGCACGGCGACCTGCGGCTCCATCGGCGCGGCGGCGGCCGCGGCGAAGCTCCTCGGCCTCGATCGCGAAGCCACGCGCCGCGCGATCTCCATCGGCGCGACGCAAGCCGGGGGACTGCGCGAGAACTTCGGCACCATGACCAAGCCCTTCCACGCGGGCCGCGCGGCGGAGAACGGCGTGGTCGCCGCCGAGATCGCGGCGCTCGGCTTCACCGCCTCGCCCAACGGGCTCGAGGCCGACCGCGGCTTCTTCCGCGCGGCGGGCGGCGGCCACAGCGCGGAGATGATCGAGGGGAAGCTCGGCGACCCGTGGACCTTCCATTTCCCGGGCATCTCGATCAAGCCGCATCCGTCCGGCTCGCTCACCCACCCCGGCATGGCCGTGATGATGGAACTCATCCGCGAGCACGACATCCAGCCCGGGAACGTGAAGCGGGTCACCGTCGGCACCAACCACAACATGCCCAACGCGCTCATCCACCACCGGCCGAGGAACGAGCTGCAGGCGAAGTTCAGCATGGAGTTCTGCATGGCGATCCTGCTCCTCGAGCGCAAGGCGGGGCTCGAGCAGTTCACCGATGCGGTGGTGAATCGCCCCGACGTGCAGGCGATGATCGCGAAGGTGGACTTCGGCGTGAACGCCGAGGCCGAGGCCGCGGGCTTCGACAAGATGACGACGATCATCGAGGTGCACATGGAGGACGGCCAGGTCCACAAGGGCCGCGCCGACTTCGGCAAGGGCAGCCCCGCCAACCCGATGACCGACGAGGAGCTCGCCGAGAAATTCCGCCAGTGCGCCTCGTGGGGCGGCCTCGACAGGGCGAAGACGGAGCAGGTCCTGAAGCTCGTGTGGAAGATCGAGGAGCTCGCGGACGTGAACGAGCTTACGAAGCTGCTGCGCAAGTGAGGGAGTGATGCGGGCCAAAGGCGGGGCGTTCCATGTTTGAGGGTTTCGAAACGAAGGACGTGGAAACGTCCGAAGCGAGGATCCACCTGCGCGTGGGCGGCTCCGGGCCGCCCTTGCTGCTCCTGCACGGCAACCCCCTCACCCACGTGATGTGGCACAAGATCGCCCCAAGGCTCGCCGAGGAGTTCACGGTCGTCGCGACGGACCTGCGCGGCTACGGCGACAGCGCGAAGCCCTTCGGCGGCGGCGACCACTCCGCCTACTCGTTCCGCACCATGGCGAACGACCAGGTGGAGGTGATGCGCGCGCTCGGCTTCGAGCGCTGGCGCGTCGCGGGCCACGACCGCGGCGGGCGCGTGGCGCACCGCATGGCCCTCGACCACGGCGACCGCGTGGAGCGCGTCGCCTTCCTCGACATCGTGCCCACGCACCACATGCTCTCGAACATCCCGCGGCAGTGGGCGGTCGATTCGTACCACTGGTTCTTCATGGCGCAGCCCTACGACTACCCGGAGAAGATGATCGAGGCCTACGGCTTCGAGCGCTACATCCGCAAGAAGCTCGACAAGAAGGGCGTGGGCATGTCGGGGTTCGCGCCCGAGGCGCTCGCCGAGTACATCCGCTGCTGCAACGCCGAGAACATCCACGCCGTGTGCGAGGACTACCGCGCCGCCGTGGGCATCGACTTCGAGCACGACACCGCGGACCTCGGGCGCAGGATCGCGATGCCCATGCTCGCGCTGTGGGGCGAGAGGAGCCACGTGAACCGCAGCTACAAGCCGATCGAGGCGTGGCGCGAGCGCGCGACCGACGTGCGCGGCACGATGCTCGCCTGCGGCCACTATCCCGCCGAGCAGGTGCCCGAGGAGACCCTGTCGGAGCTGCTCCAATTCTTCCGCTAGGAGGCAGGCGATGGAACGCAGGAAGGCGAGCGATTTCCCGAAGGAGGTGCTGGAGCTCTTCGACGGGTACGTCCACGGGCGGCTCTCGCGGCGCGAGTTCCTCGAGCGCGCGGCGAAGCACGCCCTCGCCGGCTTCTCCGCCACGGCGATGCTCGAGGCGCTGGTCCCCGACTTCGCCTGGGCGCAGCAGGTGAAGCCCGACGATGCGCGCATCCGGGCAGGCTACGCCGACTACCTTTCGCCGCAGGGCACGGGAACGGTGCGCGGCTACCTCGCGGAGCCGGCCGCCACCAAGGGCCGGCGCGCGGCGATCGTGGTGATCCACGAGAACCGCGGCCTCAACCCGTACATCGAGGACGTCGCGCGGCGGCTGGCGCTCGGGGGATGGGTCGCCTTCGCCCCCGACGCGCTCACGCCGCTCGGCGGCTATCCCGGCGACGAGGACCGCGCCCGCGAGATGTTCGCGAAGCTCGACCCGCACAAGCGGACCGAGGATCTCGTCGCCGCGGTCGGTTACCTCCGGCTGCGCCCGGATTTCAACGGCAAGGCGGGCGCCATCGGCTTCTGCTTCGGCGGAGGGATCGTGAACGTCATCGCGACGCGCGACCCGCACCTCGCCGCCGCCGTGCCCTACTACGGCGTGCAGCCGCCGGCGGCGGAGGCGGCGAAGATCCGCTCGCCGATGCTCCTGCACTACGCCTCCGAGGACCACCGGATCACCGACGGCTGGCCGGCGTTCGAGAAGGTGCTGAAGGAACACCACGTCGAGCACCAGGCCTACATCTATCCGAATACGCAGCACGGCTTCCACAACGACACCACGCCGCGCTACGACGAGGCCGCCGCCAGCCTCTCGTGGCAGCGGACCGTCGACTTCTTCCGGCGCCATCTGAACGCCTGACATGCCCCACATCCCCGCCTCGCAGGCCCTCGCCCGCTTCCGCGTGATCGACCTCACACAGGTGCGCGCCGGCCCCACCGCCGCGCGCCAGCTCGCCGACTGGGGGGCCGACGTGATCCAGGTGCAGATGCCCGAGCACATGCGCGGCGACGACACGCTGGGCGGCCAGGAAGGCTCCGACTACCAGTACACGCATCGCAACAAGCGCTCGATCACGCTCAACCTCAAGGAGCCCGAGGGAATCGAGGTGCTGAGGAAGCTCGCCGCGACCGCCGACGTGCTGCTCGAGAACTTCCGGCCCGACGTGAAGCACCGCCTCGGCATCGACTACGAAACGCTCTCGAGGATCAATCCGCGGCTGGTGTACGCGAGCATCTCCGGCTTCGGGCAGACCGGGCCGTATGCGAACCGCCCGGGCTTCGACCAGATCGCGCAGGGCATGGGCGGGCTCATGTCGGTCACGGGGCTGCCGGGACACGGGCCGCTGCGCGTCGGCATCCCCATCGCCGATCTGTGCGGCGGCATCTTCGCCGCGTACGGCGTCACCGTGGCGCTCCTCGAGCGCGAGCAGTCGGGCAAGGGGCAATGGCTGCACACCTCGCTCCTCGAGGCGATGATCTACATGATGGATTTCCAGACCGCGCGCTGGACGCTCGACGGCGAGATCCCGGGACAGGCGGGCAATTTCCACCCGACGAGCATCCCGACGGGCGTCTACCGGACGAAGGACGGGCACATCAACATCGCGGTCTTCGGCGGCAAGATCTGGGAGCGTTTCTGCCACGCGCTGGGCGCGCCCGAGTGGATCGCCGACGAGCGCTCGAAGACCAAGGCCAACCGCTCGGTGCACCGCGACTGGCTCAACGCCGAGATCGAGAAGAGGCTCGCGAGCGGCACCAGCGACTACTGGATCGGGAAGCTCAACGCCGAGGGCGTCGCGTGCGGGCGCATCAACAACGTGAAGGAAGTGTTCGAGGAGCCGCAGGTGGAGCACCTCGGGATGCTGAAGAAGGTCGTCTCCCCGCATTTCGGCGAGCAGGTGCTGCTGGGCCAGCCGGTGACGTTGAGCCGGACGCCCTCCACCATCGCGCGCGCGACGCCGCGGCGCGGCGAGCACTCCGAGGAGATCCTGCGCGAGATCGGCTTCGGCGAGGCGGAGCTCGCGCGCATGAAATCGGCGGGAGTCTACTGACGGCGAGGCGCGGTACGCTTCCCGACGGATCAGGCGTGCGAGAACAACGGCGCGCCGGGTGAAGGCAGATCCGCCTCGAGGATGGCGCCCGTTTCCGACTCGGTGAGCACGAGTCGCGAAGTGCCCGGACGGAAGGCGACGTTGGTGACGGTGGAGCCGCCCGGGCTCTTCACGAAGTGCGTCACCTCGCCGCGCGGATTGATGACGAACGCGCCGCCGAGGCTCGCGTGCGCGACGACGAGGCGGTTCTCCACGTCGACCGCCATGCCGTCGGGGCCGCTCGCGCCGAAGAAGGTGCGGAAT
Source organism: Usitatibacter sp. (assembly GCA_035465975.1). GTDB lineage: Bacteria > Pseudomonadota > Gammaproteobacteria > Burkholderiales > Usitatibacteraceae > Usitatibacter. The sequence continues at coordinate 7,875 of DATIVM010000079.1, read as the reverse complement.
GCGCCCACCTTGGACACGCTGCCGTCGGCGAGCAGCGGACCGCGCCACACCTGGTTCGCGCGCGTGACCGCGACGAGGAGCGCGCGGCCGTGCGCGTTCAGCGCGACGCCGTTCGGGCTCGGGATCCCGGAGAGCACCACCTCGAGCGGGCCCGTCGTGCGCAGGCGATACACGCGCCCGGTGGGATCGTGCAGCCCGGTCTGTCCCTGGTCGGTGAAGTAGCAGTTGCCGTGCGCGTCGAACGTGAGGTCGTTGAGGCCCCGGAACGATTCGCTGTTGCGGCGGGGAAGGATCGGCTGCGGCGTGGCCGCGGAAGGCGAATCCTTCCTGCCGGCCTCCAGGCGCAGCAAACCCCGGCGGTAATCCGCGATCCAGAGCGAGCCGTCCCTGTGGATCGCGATGCCGTTGGGCCAGCCGTCGTATTCGGCGACCAATGTCCAGTCGAGCTTCGGGGAGATGCGGAAGATGCGGCCGAAGGGAATGTCCGTCACATAGAGGTTGCCCTCGCGATCGAACGACGGGCCCTCGAGGAAGCTGTCGATGGGCTCCCCGGGCTTGTTCGCATCCCCCCACTCGCTCGCCGTCTTCCGGCGGAACTCGTCGGGCAACCGCGTGAGGACGCGCGCCTGGATCACGTGCGGCGGCGAGAACGTGAGGTTCCACATGGCCGCTATTAGAACCGAAATCGGGGACGGACCCAATTTCCGGGCAGCCGGCCCGCTCGCGCGGTCAGCGGAAATTGGGGCCTGTCCCCATCAGCGGCCCGAGGATCTCGTCGTTGTGCTCGCCCGGCTTCGGCAGGCCCGTGCGCAATCCGGGCCGCTCGCCGTCGAGCTCGATCGGGAGCGCGGGAATGCGCGTCGCGCGGCCGTCGGGAAGCGTGAGATCGATCATGCCGCCCGCGCCGAGCTGCGGGTCGTCGAAGAGGTCCGAGGGCGTCTGGATGCGCGCGAAGGGAAGGCCGCCCTCCTCGCAGATGCGCTCGATCTCGGCGATCGGGTGCTTGCGGAGGAGGCGCGCGACCAATGGAATGAGCGTCTCGCGCGCGGCCGAGCGCTGGTTGTTGGTGGCGTAGGCGGGATCGAGGAGCTCGCGCTCGGCGAGCGCCCGGGTGAAGATCTCCCACTGGCGCTCGGTCACGACGCCGATGAAGACCTGCACGCCGTCCGAGGACTCGAAGATGTCGTACACGCCCCACGCGCGACGGCCCGCCGACATGGGCTCGGGCGCCGCGCCGCTCACCGCGTGCTGCATCATGTGCGTGGAGACGAGCCACGCGGCGTTCTCGAAGAGGCCGCTCTGCACGTACTCGCCCTTGCCGGTCTTCTCGCGCGTGCGCAGCGCCGCGAGGATCGCGATCGCGCCGAACATCCCGCCCATCATGTCGTTCACCGGCGCGCCGGCGCGCAGCGGCCGGCCCACCGGCCCCGTCATGTAGGCGAGCCCGCTCATCATCTGCACCACCTCGTCGAGCGCCGTGCGCTTCTCGTAGGGGCCGGGGAGGAACCCCTTGAGCGAGCAGTAGACGAGCCGCGGGTTGCGCTTCGCGAGCGCCTCGTAGCCGAGCCCCTTCGCCGCGAGGGCGCCGGGACGGAAATTCTCGAGGAAGACGTCCGCCGTGTCGCACAGCCGCAGCGCGAGCTCGATCCCCCCGGGCGTGCCGAGGTCGATCGTGACGCTCTTCTTGTTGCGGCCGAAGGCCGGGAAGAAGCCCGCGCCGGTGCTCTTGAGGTAGCGGGTGGGATCGCCCTTGCCTTCCGGCTCGACCTTGATCACCTCGGCGCCCAGGTCGGCGAGCACGAGGCCGCAGGTGGGGCCCATCACCATGTGGGAGAACTCGACGACGCGCACGCCTTCGAGGGGGAGCGGCTTCATCGCTGCGGCGCGCGGATCTCGAGGTTGTCGATGAGCCGCGTCTTGCCGAGCCACGCCGCGCCCAGCACCACCACGTCGCGGTCGGCGGGGCCCACGGGCGCGAGGTTCGCCTGCGTGCGCAGCGCCACGTAGTCGACGCGCCAGCCGTGCAGGGCGAGGTCGTCGCGCGCCGCCTCGAGCAGCGCCTCGTACTCGCGCGCGCCGCCCTCGATCGCCGACTTCACCTGGCGAAGCGCCAGGTTGAGCCGGACCGCCTCGGCGCGTTCGCTCGCCGAGAGGTAGCCGTTGCGCGACGACAGGGCGAGGCCGTCGGGCTCGCGCACCGTGTCCACGCCCACGATCTCGATGCCGAAGCTCAGCTGCCGCACCAGGGCGCGGATCACGTGGAGCTGCTGGTAATCCTTCTTGCCGAAGATCGCGAATTCCGGCGCGACGATGTTGAAGAGCTTCGTCACGACGGTCGAGACACCCTGGAAATGGCCGGGCCGGAAATCGCCGCAGAGCTGCTCGGCGAGCTTCGGGGGCGCGACCACGATCTCCTGCGGCTCCGGGTACATCTCGTGCTCGTCGGGCGCGAACACCACGTGGCAGCCCGCCGCCGCGAGCTTCGCGCGGTCGGCCTCGAGCGTGCGCGGGTAGCGCTCGAAATCGCTCCCCGGCTCGAACTGCAGGCGGTTCACGAAGATGGAAGCCACCACGCAACGGCCGCGGCGCCTGGCCTCCTCGACGAGCGCGAGGTGCCCCGCGTGGAGGTTGCCCATGGTCGGCACGAACGCGACCGAGGTCTCGTTCCTCAGGCGCTCGCGCAGCCCGGCGACGGTATGGATGAGTTCCAAGGCGGCTAGAAGCAGTGCTCGGGTCCGGGGAAGGTGCGGTCCTTCACCGCCCGCACGTAGGCCGCGATCGCATCCTTGATGGAGGGGGCGCCGGCCATGAAGTTGCGCACGAAACGGGCCTTGCGCCCCGGGTAGATGTCGAGCATGTCGTAGTGCACGAGCACCTGGCCCGAGACGTCGGGGCCCGCGCCGATGCCGATGGTGGGAACCGTGAGCGAATCGGTGACGCGCTTCGCGACTCCCGCCGGCATCGCCTCCATGAGCACGATCGCCGCACCCGCGTCCTCGAGCGCCTTGGCGTCGGCGATGAGGCGCTCGGCGGCGTCCTCGCTGCGGCCCTGCACGCGATATCCGCCGAGTGCGTGCACCGATTGCGGCGTGAGGCCGATGTGCGCGCACACCGGGATGCCGCGCTCGACGAGGAAGCGCGTGGTCTCGACCATGGTCGCGCCGCCCTCGAGCTTCACCATCTGCGCGCCGGCCGCCATCATGCGGGCGCAGCTCCGGAACGCCCGCTGCGGCGATTCCTGGAAGCTCGCGAACGGCATGTCCGCGACGATGAGCGCGGTGCGGCTCCCGGCCGCCACGCAGCGCACGTGGTACTCGGTCTCCTCGAGCGTCACCGCGAGCGTGGACTCGCGGCCCTGGATCACCATGCCGAGCGAATCGCCGATGAGCAGCATGTCGACCCCCGCCTCCTCGGAGATCGCGGCGAAGCTCGCGTCGTAGCAGGTGAGCATGACGAGCTTCTCGCCGTCGCGGGCGCGCGTCTGCAGCTGCGGGACGGTCACTCTCTTCGCGGCATTCTGGACGCTCATGGTCTTGGATTCCTCTTGCGGGCGGGTCCGGCCGGAGGCGCGCATTCTGCCGGTCCCGCCCCCGGTTGGCAATATTGTGCACTGCCGCAAGGGCGGCGTGCGGCCGGAGCCGCGCCGCCGGTGGCGCGGCGCAGCAAAGCGGCTGTCACGCGCGGTTGAAGAACTCCCGGCCGCCGCGCATGCCGTTCACGCGCTCGATCAGCAGGTCGAGGTGCTCCGGCACGTCGACGAAATTGAGCCGCTCGCTGTTCACGATGAGGAGGGGACTCGCCTCGTAATGGTGGAAATAGGTCGTGTACGCCTCCGAGAGGCGCCGCAGGTACCCTTCGTCGATGCCCGCCTCCGACGGCACCCCGCGCCGCTTCACCCGCTGCACGAGCGTGTCCACCGAGGCCTGCAGGTAGATCACCAGGTCGGGCGGCGGCACCTGCGGCTTCACGTGGGCGTGGATCTTGTCGTAGAGCTGGTACTCCGCGTCGTCCAGCGTGAGGCGCGCGAAGAGCGGGTCCTTGGCGAGCGTGAAGTCCGCGACCGTGGGCTTGCCGAAGAGGTCGGGCTGCTTGAGGCTCTCGAGCTGCGCCACGCGCTGGAAGAGGAAGAAGAGCTGCGTGGGCAGCGCGTAGCGCCGCATGTCGCGGTAGAACTGCGGAAGGAACGGGTTCGCCTGCGGGTCCTCGAGCAGCGTCAGCGCGCCCATGCGCTCGGCGAGGCGCACCGCGAGGCTCGTCTTCCCCGCGCCGATCGGCCCTTCCACGACGATGTGGCGGTGCTTCATATCCGTTCCACCCCCGCGGTCCCGACCTTCGCGAGCAGCGCCTTCGCCGCGCCCTTGCCCGGGATCACCGCCTCGGGCCACGCGTCCACCAGCGGCGCGAGGACGAAGGCGCGCTGGTGCGCGCGCGGATGGGGCACGCAAAGGCCCGGCTCGTCGAGGGTCGCGCCGCCGTAGAGCACGAGGTCGAGGTCGAGGGTGCGCGGCCCGTTGGGAACGCCGCGGTTGCGCCCGTGGCGCCGCTCGATCTCGAGCAGCGCATCGAGGAGCGCGCGCGCCGGAAGGCGCGTCTCCAGCTTCGCGCAGGCGTTCACGAACGGCGGCTGGTCGGCATAGCCGACGGGATCCGTGCGATAGAGCGCCGAGCGCGCCGCGACCCAGGTCCCGGGAAGCGCGGCGAGGTCGGCGAAGGCGCGGCGCACGTGCGACTCCGGATCGTCGAGGTTGGAGCCGAGTGCGACCACGGCGGTGACCGGCGGGTTCACTCTTCGATCGCGCCGCGCGAATCGGGCAGCAGCGCCTCGGGACCGCTCGCCGGAACCTTCTTCTTGCCGCCGCCGCGGCGGCGCCGGCGCTTCTTCTTCGGCCCCGCCTCGTCGGAGACCAGCATGCGCTCGCGCTCGTCGGGGCTCGCGTCCTGGAAGCGCTCCCACCACTGCGCGGCTTCCTGCGGCGCGTTGGCGGAGGCGGCGCGCAGCGCGAAGAAATCGTAGGCGGCGCGGAAGCGCGGGTGCTCGAGGAGCCGGTAGGGCCGCTGGCCCCCGCGCTGCAGGAAGCGCGGCTGCATGAGCCACAGCTCCTTCATGGTCGCGTCGAAGCGCCGCGGGATGGCGAGCGAGTCGCGCTGCACGGCGAGCGCCTCGTGCATCGCCGCGTGGAGCGCCGGCACCGTGGGCTGGCCCTGCGCCTCGAACTTGCGCAGGCTCTTCTCCACCTGGCCCCAGAGGAGCGCGGCGAGGAGGAACGCGGGCGACACGGGCTTGCCCTCCGCGAGCCGCTCGTCGGTCGCGCGCAGCGCCGCGAGCGCGAAGGGACCCGCCTCGGGATCGTCGAGCGCGGTGTCGAGGAGCGGGAGCAGGCCGTGGTGAAGCTCCAGCTCGCGGAGCACCCGCACGCATTCGACGGCATTGCCCGAGAGGAGCAGCTTCAGGATCTCCTCGAAGAGGCGCGCCTGGGGCACGTTCTCGAGCAGGTGGCGCAGCTCCTGGATCGGCGCGCGCGTCTTCGGATCGATGTCGAGGCCGAGCTTCGCGGCGAGGCGCGCGGCACGCAGCATGCGCACGGGGTCCTCGCGGTAGCGGGTCGCCGGGTCCCCGATCATCACCAGCTTCTTCGCCTTGAGGTCCTTCAGCCCGTGCACGTAGTCCCAGATCTCCTGCTTGACCGGGTCGTAGAAGAGCGCGTTCACGGTGAAGTCGCGGCGCAGGGCGTCCTCGGCCTGCGTGCCGAAGACGTTGTCCGAGAGCATGCGGCCGTGCTCGTCGGTGTTCTCGCTGTCGGGCTCGCGCGCGAAGTGGGCGCGGAAGGTGGAGACCTCCACGGTCTCCGGCCCGCACAGCACGTGCACGATCTGGAAGCGGCGCCCGATGATCCGCGAGCGGCGGAAGATGGCGCGCACCTCCTCGGGGGTCGCGCTCGTCGCGATGTCGAAATCCTTGGGCTTGCGGCCGAGCAGCAGGTCGCGCACCGCGCCGCCGACCACGAACGCCGCGTGCCCCGCGCGCTGCAGCTCCTCGCAGGTGCGCCGCGCGCAGCGGCTGATATCCTCGCGCCCGATGGCGTGCTTGTCGGGCCCGTGGATCGTCGGCCGCGCGTCCTTGTGCGTCGGGCGGCCGCCGCGGCCGAAGAGCTTCTCGATGTATTTCTTGATCATGCGCTCGTCATTCCCGCGAAGACGGGAATCCATGGATTGTCGCATTGGCGGGAACGACGCCCGCGTCCTCCCGCAGCGAGATGATGGGCCAGCCGCGCTCGAGCGCCCGGGCGCGCAGCGTCGCGTCGGGGTCGACCGCCACGGGGTGCGTCACGCGCTCGAGCAGCGGCAGGTCGTTCAGCGAATCGCTGTAGAACCAGCTCTCGAAATCGTCCAGCCGGCGGCCCATCGTCGCGAGCCACTCCTGGACGCAGGTGATCTTCCCCTCCCGGAACGACGGCGTGCCGCGCGGCTTGCCGGTGAACTCGCCCGCGACCTCCTCGATGTCGGTGGCGACCAGGTGCTCGATCCCCAGCTCGCGGGCGATCGGCGCGGTGATGAAGCGGTTGGTGGCGGTCACCAGCGCCACCAGCCCGTCGCGATGGCGCGCGATGAGGTCGGCGGCGCCCGGATGGATGATGGGCCGGATCTTGCGCTGCATGTATTCCTCGTGCCACTCGTCGAGCCGCGCGCGCGGGTGCGCCGCGAGCGGCGCGAGCTGGAACTCGAGGAACTCGTGGATGTCCAGCGTGCCGTCCTTGTAGCGCTCGAAGAACCACTGGTTCCTCGGGTGGTACTCCTCGGGATGCAGCACGCCTTCCTCGATCAGGAACTCGGCCCACGAGACGTCGCTGTCGCCGTCGAGCAGCGTGTGGTCGAGGTCGAAGAGCGCGAGCTTCGGCTTCTTCACGCGAGCGCCGCCTTGAGCAGCGGCACGGTGATCGGACGCCCCGTCTCGAGCGAATACCGGTCGAGGGAATCGAGGGCCGCGACGAGCGAGCCCATGTCGCGCCGGGCGTGCGTGAGGAGGTAGGTGCCCACCTCCTCGGCCAGGGCGAAGCCGCGCGAGCGCGCGTGGGCGGCGAGCGCGTCGCGCTTCTCCTCGTCGGTGAGCGGCACCACGCGGTACGTGAGGCCGGTGGCGAGGCGCGTGGCGAGGTCCCGGCGCAGGCGCACGTCGCGCGGCGCGGCCGTGGCGGAGACGACCAGCAGGGAGAAGGCGCCCTCGTTGAAGGCGTTGAAGAGCGCCACCTGGCGCTCCTCGGAGAGGAGCTCCACGTCGTCCAGCGCGAGGACGCCGCGGGCGTGCAGCGGCTCGAAATCGGCGCCCCCGACATAGCGGGCGGGCGGGCGGCAGGCGGCGGCGAAGGCGCGCAGCAGGTGGGTCTTGCCCGCCGCGTTTTCGCCCCAAATGTAGATGACACGCTCGCCGCACTCGCCGCGCGCGGCCGCCTCCAGGGCGTGCGCCGTCTCGGCGTTGCCGCCGGGGACGAAGTTCGCGAAGGTCGGCGCGGGCGCCTGGGTGAAGTCGAGGAGGAGCTGCCTCATTGGGATTCCCTGGACCGGCGCCGCTCGGGGGGATGGTCAGAGTGCCCCACCTTTGGTGGAGGACCCCCGCGGCCGGCTTGGCCCGGGCGCGCCCCCGGGTAAAAGCGGGAGCGACAGAAGCGTAATTTTAGCATGGCCCCGTTGCCTTAAAATCGACCCATGGCGATCGCACAACCGATCCAGATCCGCTTCGAGCGCTACTCCGGCGAAATCGGCATCGCGCCGGCGAAGCCGCCGCGCCTCGTCACCCCCGAGGAGCGGCCGGCCCTCATCGCGAAGGCGAAACGCCTTCTCGCGGAGCGCGACGCGGTGCTCGTCGCCCACTACTACGTG
>DATIVM010000078.1:0-2975 GCA_035465975.1 Usitatibacter sp. | reverse complement strand
GACCAGATGTTCCTCTCGGGGATGATCCTCATCCTCGCGATGGTGCTGCCGTACGTGCACGCGCGGGTGCACCGCGCGCTCGTCGACTCCCTCACCACCCGCAAGGCGCGCGATTCGCTCTCGACCGAGCTCGAGGGCGAGAGGACGCGGCTCGAGCGCCTGAACGAGGCGCTCGTCGAGGAGCACGCCGAGCGCCTCAAGGCGCAGCAGGGCGAGCTCCTCGCGGCGCAGAAGCTGCGCATGCATTTCGAGAGCACGCCGCTCGCCGTGGTCGAATGGGACCGGCGCGGGCACGTGGTCGCCTGGAACCCGGCCGCCGAGGCGATCTTCGGCTTCCCCGGCTACGAGATGCTCGGCAAGCCGCTCGCCCCTGCCCTCACCACGGCCGCGGAGCGCGAGGACCTGGAGTCCATGTGCCGCGAGCTCCTCGAGAGCGGCGAGGGGAACAAGACGACGCTCGTGAACGTCACGCGCAACGGCCGCGCGATCCACTGCGAGTGGTACAACACCCCGGTCGTGGACGCCGCGGGGAGCGTGAGCGGCTTCGCCTCGCTGGTGCAGGACATCACCGAGCGGCTCAACACCGAGCGCACCATCCACTACATGGCGCACCACGACGCGCTCACGGGGCTGCCCAACCGGCGCCTCATGCAGGACCGCCTGAACCAGGCGATCATGGCCGCGCGCCGCAAGCAGCGCCACGTGGCGGTGCTGTTCCTCGACCTCGACCGCTTCAAGGTCGTGAACGACACGCTCGGCCACGACACCGGGGACTTCATCCTGAAGGACGTCGCGCGCCGCCTGGTCGGGTGCGTGCGCGAGGTGGACACCGTCTCGCGCGAGGGCGGCGACGAGTTCGTGATCATCCTTCCCGACCTCGAGCGGCCGGAGAACGCGCGGGTGGTGGCGGACAAGGTCCTCGAGGAGCTGAGCCGCCCGGTGGAGATCGGCGGCCACGAGATCCACGTGACGCCCTCCATCGGCATCAGCCACTATCCCAACGACGCGACCGACGTGCACCAGCTCCTGAAGCACGCGGACAACGCGATGTACCAGGCGAAGGACGCGGGCCGCAACACCGTGCGCTTCTTCACCAACGACCTGAACTTCCTGCTCTCCAAGCGCCTCGAGATCGAGAGCCGGCTGCGCAAGGCGATCGAGAACGAGGAGTTCTTCCTGCGCTACCAGCCGCAGGTGGACATCGCGAGCGGCCGCATCTCGGGCATGGAGGCGCTGATCCGCTGGAACGACCCGCAGAAGGGCGAGATCTATCCGAAGGACTTCGTGTTCGTCGCCGAGGAGCTCGGGCTCATCGTCCCGATCGGCGAATGGGTGTTCCGCACCGCGTGCCGGCAGCTTCGCGCATGGGCCGACGAGGGGCTCCCGGCGATCACGATCTCGATCAACATCTCGCCGCGCCAGTTCATGTCGCGCCGCCTCGTGCACACGCTGCTCTCGATCGTGCGCGACACCGGGGCGGACCCGCGCCACATCGAGCTCGAGATCACCGAGACGATGATCATGAGGAACGTCGAGCAGTCGATCGAGACGCTCGCGCAGCTGCGCGCGGTGGGCATGCTGGTCGCGGTGGACGATTTCGGCGTCGGCTACTCGTCGCTCGGGCAGCTCACGCGGCTGCCGGCCTCGAGCATGAAGATCGACCGCTCGTTCATCATGAACGTGCCGCAGGACGTCTCGAGCGGGCTCATCACCGAGGCCATCATCGCCATGGCGAAGCGCCTGAAGCTGCGCGTGATCGCCGAGGGCGTCGAGACGCGCCAGCAGCTCGACTTCCTGCGCGCCAACCACTGCGAGGCCTTCCAAGGCTACCTCTTCTCGCGCCCCGTCACTGCGCTGGAGGCGACCGCCATGCTCAAGGCGCAGGCCGCGGCCGTCCTCGAGGCGCAGAGCGCCGCCGACTGAAAAGGGGACAGACCCCTTTTCCCGATAGGCGGAACGAGCGTTCCGCCAAAGAGAAAAAGGGGTCTGTCCCCTTTCAGCTGCGGGAGGCGAGGCTCGGCCGCGCGAGCGGCGGGTTCTGGGCGAGGTAGCGCTTGAGGCCGCCGAGCACCGCGCCCGCGATGCGGTCCTGGTAGGCCGCGTCCTTGAGCCGCTTCTCTTCCTCGGGATTGGAGATGAACGCGGTCTCCACCAGGATCGAGGGACTGTCGGGCGACTTCAGCACCGCGAAGCCCGCCTGCTCCACGCGCTCCTTGTGCAGCTCGTTCACGTCGCCCAGCTCGGTGAGCACCGCCTTGCCGAGCTTGAGCGAGTCGTTGATCGTGGCGGTGAGCGAGAGGTCGAGGAGCGTGCGCGCGAGCACCGGATCCTTCTCGCCCAGGTCCACGCCGCCGATGAGGTCCGACTCGTTCTCGCGCTGCGCGAGGAGGCGCGCCGCGGTCGAGGTCGCGCCGCGCTCCGAGAGCGCGAAGACCGAGGAGCCGCGCGCGTCGGGGCGCACCCACGCGTCGGCGTGGATCGAGACGAAGAGGTCGGCGTGCAGGCGCCGCGCCTTCGCCACGCGCTGCGCGAGCGGGATGAAGTAGTCGCCGTCGCGGATCAGCACCGCGCGCATGTTCGGCTCCTGGTCGATGCGCGCCTTGAGGCGCCGGGCGATCGCGAGCGTCACGTTCTTCTCGCGCGTGCCGCGGCGCCCGTGGGCGCCCGGATCCTCGCCGCCGTGGCCCGCGTCGATCGCGACGATCACCAGCCGGTCGACCTTCGCGGGCGCCGCCCTGCCCGGCGGATCTGCCTTCGCGGCGACCGTCTCCTTCGCGGGCGCCGGCGCGGCGGCGGGAGCCGCCTCGGTGGATTTCGCGTCCTGCGCGGGTACCGCCGCGCCGGTCGCGGGATTCGCCTGCGCGATCTCGCGGATCGGGTCGGTCTTCGGCGAGACGAGCGCGAGCAGGGGATCGGCGGGCTTCGCGGGATAAAGGTCGAGCACCAGGCGGTGCTTGTATTCGGCCACCGGCGGG
>DATIVM010000077.1:0-3433 GCA_035465975.1 Usitatibacter sp. | reverse complement strand
ATCGCGCGCAACGTCCTGCGCATCGTCGACGGATTCCTGTTCTATCTCGTGGGCGCGATCGCCATCTGGGCGTCGAAGCATCGCCAGCGCCTGGGCGACATGGCGGCGAAGACCATCGTGGTGAGCGCGCGCTCGTGGTTGGCCTTCGCGGTGGCGACGCTCCTCGGCATCGGGGCCTGCGGCGAGAGCTTCGCGGGCGCGCCGCGCTACACGGACGTCGTCCTCTCCGATGCGAGGGACGGGGCGGCCATGGCGACCTTCAAGCCCGCCACGCCGAAGCTCTTCCTGCACGCGAAGCTCGCCGACGTTCCGGCGGGCGCGGTGGTGAAGGGGGCCTGGATCGCGGAGAAAACCCGCGTCGCACCGCCCAACTACAAGATCGACGAGTCGGTGCTGAAGGTCCCCCCGATGATGACCGAGGTCGTCTACAGCATGACGAAGCCGAACGCCGGGTGGCCCGAAGGCGAGTATCGCGTCGACCTCTACATCGACGGCAAGCCCGCCGGGAAGGTGAAGTTCAGGGTCGTGAAGTGACGGCCTAGCTCTTCAGCCGGTAGCCGGTGCGGAACATCCAGGAGGCGAGGGCGAGGCACGCCAGGAAGAACGCCGCCGCCATCGCGAAGCTCACGCGCACGTCGACGTCCGAGACGCCGTAGAAGGTCCACCGGTAGCCGCTGATGAGGTAGACGACCGGGTTGAAGAGGCTGAAGGCGCGCCAGGCGGGCGGCAGCATCGCGATCGAGTAGAAGGCGCCGCCGAGGAAGGTGAGGGGCGTCACGACGAGCATCGGGATGAAGCCCAGCTGCTCGAAGCCGTTCGCCCAGATGCCGATCACGAAGCCGAACAGGCAGAACGTGAGCGTGGTGAGCAGCAGGAACGCCGCCATGGCGAACGGGTGCGCCACGTGCACCGGCACGAAGAGGTTCGCCGTGAGCAGGATCACCGCGGCGAGCAGGATCGATTTCGTCGCCGCGGCGCCCACGTAGGCGAGCACGATCTCGAGCGCGGAGATCGGCGCCGAGAGCACTTCGTAGATGGTGCCCGTGAACTTCGGCAGGTAGATCCCGAGCGAGGCGTTGTTGAGGCTCTCGGTGAAGATCGAGAGCATCACCAGCCCCGGCACGATGAAGGCGCCGTAGGGCACGCCGCCGATCTCGCTCATGCGCCCGCCGATCGCGGCGCCGAACACGATGAAGTAGAGCGAGGTGGTGATGACGGGCGTGACGAGGCTCTGCCAGAGCGTGCGCCCGAAGCGCGACATCTCGAAGCGGTAGATGGCGGAGATGGCGTGGGTATTCACCGGGGACCCCCCCTCCCTGGGGCGAGGGCCGGGTGGGGGTCGTGCACGAGGCTCACGAAGATGTCCTCCAGCGAGCTCTGCCGGGTCTGGAGGTCCTTGAACTCGATGCCGAGCTCGCCGAGGCGGCGCAGGAGCGCGGGAACGCCGGTGTGCTCCTGGCGCGAGTCGAACGTGAGCTCGAGCTGCGCGCCGCCGTCGCGCAGCTCGAGGGGCCATTCGCGCAGCGCCTCGGGGACGGCGGCGAGCGGCGCGGCGAGGTGCAGCAGCAGCTGCTTCTTGCCGAGCTTCTTCATCAGGGTCGCCTTCTCCTCGACCACCACCAGCTCGCCCTTGTGGATCACGCCGATGCGGTCGGCCATCTCCTCGGCTTCCTCGATGTAGTGGGTGGTGAGGATGATCGTGACGCCGCTTTCGCGAAGCCGCCGCACCAGCGCCCACATGTCGCGGCGCAGCTCCACGTCCACCCCCGCCGTCGGCTCGTCGAGGAAGAGGATCTGCGGCTCGTGCGAGAGGGCCTTCGCGATGAGCACGCGGCGCTTCATGCCGCCGGAGAGCGCCATGATGCGGCTCGCGCGCTTCTCCCAGAGCGAGAGGTCGCGCAGCACCTTCTCCAGGTGGGCCGGATCCGCCGGGCGGCCGAACAGCCCGCGGCTGAAGCGCACCGTCGCCCAGACCGTCTCGAACATGTCGGTATGGAGCTCCTGCGGCACGAGCCCGATCCTCGCGCGCGCGGCGCGGTAGTCCGCGCGGTTGTCGTGCCCGTCCACCAGGACGGTCCCCGACGAGGCGTTCACGATGCCGCAGACGATGTTGATGAGCGTCGTCTTCCCCGCGCCGTTCGGGCCGAGGAGGGCGAAGATCTCGCCCTTGCGGATCTCGAGGTCCACCCCCTTCAGCGCCTGCAGCCCCGACCCGTAGGTCTTGGTGAGCCGCGAGATGGAGATGATCGAAGGCATGGGCGCGAAGTCTAGCAGCCGCCGCGAGGCGGTGGGAGCGCTCCAACTGGTAAAATCGCGCATGAGTTCGACATCCCTCGCCGCGGAGGTGGCGCGCCGGCGCACCTTCGCGATCATCTCCCACCCGGACGCCGGCAAGACGACCCTCACCGAGAAGCTGCTCCTCTTCGCCGGCGCGATCCACATCGCCGGGAGCGTCAAGGCGCGCAAGGCCACGCGCCACGCGACCTCCGACTGGATGGAGATCGAGAAGCAGCGCGGAATTTCCGTCGCGAGCTCCGTGATGCAGATGGAATTCCGCGGCCACGTCGTGAACCTCCTCGACACGCCCGGCCACCAGGACTTCTCCGAGGACACCTACCGCGTGCTCACCGCGGTCGACGCGGCGCTCATGGTGATCGACGGCGTGAACGGCGTGGAGGCGCAGACCATCCGCCTGCTCGAGGTGTGCCGCGCGAGGAACACGCCGATCATCACCTTCATCAACAAGATGGACCGCGAGACGCGCGAGCCGCTCGCGCTCCTCGACGAGATCGAGCGCGTGCTGAAGATGCCGACCGTCCCGTTCACCTGGCCGGTCGGCATGGGCAAGCGCTTCGGCGGCGTGTTCGACATCCGCGCCGACCGCATGCGCGTCTTCAAGCCCGGCGAGGACCGCCGCGTGGACGACGAGGAGATGATCGCGGGCCTCGCCAATCCCGAGAACGAGGCGCGCTTCGGCGACGCGTTCGCGCAGGCGAAGGGCGAGATCGAGCTCCTGCAGGGCGCTTCGCAGGATTTCGATCGCGAGTCGTTCCTGAAGGGCGGCCAGACGCCGGTGTTCTTCGGCTCGGCCATCAACAACTTCGGCGTGCACGAGGTGCTGGATGCGCTGGTGGACCTCGCGCCGCCGCCGGGGCCCAAGCCCGCGGTGCAGCGCGTGGTGGAGCCCACGGAGGCGAAATTCACCGGCGTGGTGTTCAAGATCCAGGCGAACATGGATCCGGCGCACCGCGACCGGATCGCCTTCGTGCGCGTCGCGAGCGGCCACTTCGAGCGCGGCATGAAGCTCGTCCTCTCGCGCACCGGCAAGGAAGTGAAGACGGCGAGCGCGGTCTCGTTCCTCTCGCAACGGCGCGAGGTGCTTGAGGACGCCTATCCCGGCGACATCGTGGGGTTGCCCAACCGCGGCGTGCTG
>DATIVM010000076.1:0-1784 GCA_035465975.1 Usitatibacter sp. | reverse complement strand
CAAGCTCGCCGAGTTGATGCGCAGCCTCGGCGTGCTGGGGATCTTCAACGGCTTGCGCGAGGAGGCCGCGACCGAGGGGGACGCCGGCATCGGCAAGTACGCGGCCAGCCAGGCCCAGCTCGCGGTGGCGTTCGCGACGCTGCGCGAGCTCAAGAAAGAGGGAGACCCGATCCTCAACTCGTTCACGCACATCGACATGATGCGCGAGGGCCCGCCGGTGTACCGCTGCCACTGGCCGAAGTTCATGCTGCCCGTCGAGGCCAACGGCGACGTGGTCGACTGCATGCACTGGGGCACGCGCCCCATCGGCAACCTGAAGGAGAAGTCCTTCGCCGAGCTGCTCGCGAGCCCGCGCCTGCGCGCGCTCGCCGGCAAGGAGGGCGAGGCGTGCCACAAGTGCGTGTCCATTCACCGCGTCGAGATCTCGGAGGTGTCCCGCGGCAACCTCGAGCCGATCCGGTCCTGGGCCATGCTCCGCAAGCCGCCCACGCCGATGGGTGAGGTGCGGCCGTGAGCACGTTCCACGATCGCGCGCAGTTCGAGGGCGTGATGGCGCAGCTCTTCGAGCGCCTGATGGCGGCGCCGGCGATCGCGCGGCCGCTCGGAGAGACGGCGATGGTGGTGCGCTTCCGCTACCCCGATCTCGGCTCGGTGATCACGTTCGACTTCAAGCGCTCGCCCCCGGCCTTCTCGACGGACGACGGAGGCCAGGCGGACGTGGAGATGGTGCAGTCGTCCGACACCGCCCACGAGTTCTGGCTCGGCCGGCTGAACGCGGTGCGCGCCATCGCGACCGGCAAGGTGCGCGCCCGCGGCGACGTGGCCAAGGCGCTCAAGCTCCTGCCCGCCATTCGCCCCGCGTTCGCGATCTACCCCGAGGTGCTGAAGGCTCGGGGCCTCGCGGAGGACGCCCGGCGCGCCGCCCCGCGCGTCCGCGCGAGGCCGTCCTGGGAGCGCCGGCTGCGAGCGCTCTGGCCACGGCATCGGGAGCTCGACCGGAGCCGCCTCCCGACGGACACCGTGCCGCCCACGACGCCGGAGGCGATCGCGCCGCCCACGGCCGTGGCCCCGCTGCCCGAGGAGGCGACGGCGCTGCGCGTCGCGATGCTCGAGCGCATGCTGCGCATCCGCGCGCTCGAGGAGACGCTCGCCGAGCAGTGGGAGCACGGCGCGCTTCCCACCGCGGCGATCCACCTGAGCACCGGGCAGGAAGCCGTCGCCGTCGGTGTCTGCTTCGCGCTTCGGGCCGACGACGTCGTGGCCACCACGCACCGCGGGCACGGCCACATGCTGGCCAAGGGCGCTCCGGCCGACAAGATGATGGCGGAGATCTTCGGGAAGGACTCCGGCCTGTGCCAAGGCAAGGGCGGCAGCATGCACGTGACGGACGCGAGCATCGGCGCGCTCGGGGCAAACGGCATCGTCGGCGCGTCGCCGATCTTGGCCGCCGGCGCCGCGCTCGCTTTTTCCCACCGAGACGAGGACCGCGTGGCGGTCGCCTTCATGGGCGACGGCGCCACCAACCAAGGCATGTTCCACGAGGCGTTGAACCTCGCGGCGGCGTGGAAGCTGCCGGTCCTCTTCGTCGTGGAGAACAACGGCTACGGCGAGTTCACGTCGCAGCGCCGCTCGACGCCCATCGAGCGCCTCTCCGACCGCGCAGCATCCTACGGCATGCCCGGCGTCACCATCGAGGGGAACGATGTCGATCTAGTCCACCGCACCGCGCGCGACCTCGTCCGGCGCGCGCGCGAGGGCGGCGGCCCGGCGCTGCTCGAGTGCGT
>DATIVM010000075.1:0-1917 GCA_035465975.1 Usitatibacter sp. | reverse complement strand
AACGTTCTACCTCTTCGAGGTGAAGAAGGGGCGCATCGAGTACCTCGCCGATCGCTCCCCGTGGATCAAGCCGAGGGAAATGTCGCCGATGAAGGCCGTCCGCTATCGCGCGCGCGACGGCCTGGAGATCCCCGCCTACCTCACCCTGCCCAAGGGCAGCGGCGGGAAGGACCTTCCGCTCGTCGTCGTCGTGCATGGCGGCCCGTGGGTCGAGGGCGACAGCTGGTGGTTCGACCCGGAGGTGCAGTTCCTCGCTTCGCGCGGCTACGCGGTGCTCCAGCCCAACTACCGCGGGACGACGCGCTACGGCTGGAAGCACTACCACTCGAGCTTCGGCCAATGGGGCCTCGCGATGCAGGACGACATCGCCGACGGCGTGAAGTGGGCCGTGGCGCAGGGCATCGCCGACCCGAAGCGCGTCTGCATTTACGGCGCGAGCTACGGCGGCTACGCGGCGATGATGGGCGTGGCGAAGACGCCGGACCTGTTCAAGTGCGGCATCGACTACGTGGGCGTCACGGATCTGCCGCTGCTCCTCAGCGCGACCTGGTCGGACTTCGCCTGGTCCGACTACATGGACTACGACGCGAAGAAGCTGGTCGGCGACGTCGACAAGGACGCGAAGCGGCTGCGCGATACCTCGCCCGACATGCTCGCCGGCCAGATCCGGGCGCCTGTGCTCATGGCCTACGGCGGCGCCGACGTGCGCGTGCCGCTGGAGCACGGCACGCGCATGAAGGCCGCACTCGACAGGGCGGGCGCGAAGTACGAGTGGATGGTGATGGACGGCGAGGGGCACGGCTTCCGCGACCCGGAGAACCAGAAGGCCTTCTACGGCGCGGTGGAAAGGTTCCTCGACAGGAACATCGGGCGCTGAAACGGGGAAAAGGGGTCAGACCCCTTTTTCCGCCGCGCGCGAAAAGGGGTCCGATCCCCTTTTCGCATTGAGCCAGCCGCTCGCCGCGCTCGCGGCGACGATGAGCGAGCCGCCGAGCCAGTCGCGCTCGCGCATCACCTCGCCGGCGAGGAGGTAGGCGGCGAGCGCCGCGACGACGAGCTCGAAGAGGAGGATCACGATCGCGCGCGTGGCGGGCATGCGCGCGAGCCCGTACTGGAGCGAGAGGCTCATCACGACCAGCGCGAGCCCGATGCCGCCGACGAGGCCCGGCATCGCGGCGACCGCGCTCCAGGCCGCATCGGCCGGCACGCGGCTCGCCGGCAGGTACGCGACGGCCGCGAGCGTCACGCCCGCCCAGATCGCGATCGACTTTCCCGCGTCGCTCATGGTGTCGAGCCGCCGGATGAGGACGTTGCCCAGCGCGAAGAGGAAGCCCGCCGTGAGGCCCAGCCATTCGGCGCGCGCCGTGGGCCACGGGACGCCGAGCTCGGGCTTCCACAGCATCGCCATCGCCCCGGTGAACGCGAGCGCCATGACGATGAAGCCCTCGCGGTCGAGGCGCTCGCGCAACAGGAGCCGGGCGAGCGGCACCGTCCACAGCGGCGCGAGATAGAAGAGCAGCAGCACGCGCATCACCTCGCCCTGCAGCACGCCGAGCACGTACGCGAGGTTGCTCCAGCCGATCGCGAGCGCCATCACGACGGCGAGGGCCGGCGCGTGGCGCAGGCGCGCCGCCTCGCGGGGAAAGAGCGCGACACCGGCCACCAGCGCGACGCCGTAGGTCGCGACGGTCGACCAGATGCCGTCGAGGCCCGCGCCCGCGAGCAGGCGATAGGGATACCAGGCCACGCCCCAGAGCGCGGCGCCGAGGAGCAGCGCCCAGGTCGGCGCCGATGCGGGAAGCTTCACGGGGTTAAGATCGGGCGATGCAAGCCCCCGCAGTGTTGCACATCGCCTCGCTGCACGGCGGCGGCGTGGACCGCCACCTGCGCGACATCGTGCGCACGGTCCCGCGCCCG
>DATIVM010000074.1:0-9176 GCA_035465975.1 Usitatibacter sp. | reverse complement strand
CGAGGAGCGGCCGCGACTCCTGCAAGCGGCCGGAAGCGAGCAGGGCGCGAGCCTGCGCGTGCTGCGGGGATTCGGGCGCCATGGCCGCATTGTACGAACGGCGCTTGACGGAATAACTATACATATGTATAGTTTGACCATGGCGCGTCCCTCCCGCAACCTCGACCAGGTCCTCCTCGCCGCCGGGCGCGAGCTCCTGCCGCAGCGCGGCTGCGCCGGGCTCTCGGTGCGCGAGGTGGCCGAGCGCGCCGGCGTGAACCTCGGCATGTTCCACTACCATTTCCGCACGCGGGAGGTGTTCCTGCGCGCGGTCCTGCAGCAGGCCTACGAGGAGATGTTCGCGACCCTGCGCCTCGAAGCCGATCGCGGCGCGCCGCCCGTCGAAGGGCTGCGCGCGGCGCTGCGCGTGCTCGGCCGGTTCCTGCGCGACAACCGCCCGCTCCTCGCGCGCGTGTTCGCCGACGCGCTGGGGGGCGAAGCCTGCGCGCGGGAATTCATCCGCGACAACCTTCCGCGCCACGTCGCGGTGCTGCGCCGCATGTACCTCGCGGGCCGGCGCGGCGGCGCGCTGCGCGCGGTCGCCTTCGAGCAGGCGCTCGGCCTCCTCGCCGGCGCGCTCGCGTTGCCGATCCTCGCCGGCGGCACCATCGCGGCGAGCGGCATGGTGGGCGAGGCGCGGCGCCGCTCGCTCGAGAGGACGCTCCTCACCGACGCGGCCATCGACGAGCGGATCGACCTCGCCCTCGCGGGGCTCGCGCAGCCCGCGCCGCGCCGCAAGGAAAGGCGGAGCGCATGAACGCCCGCATCGCCGCCGCCCTCGTGCTCCTCGCCTCCCTTTCCGCCTGCTCGCGACCCGACCCCTCCGTCCTGCAGGGGTACGTGGAAGGCGAGTACGTCCGCGTGGCCGCGCCCTTCGCGGGGACGCTGGTCCGCCTGGAGGTGCAGCGCGGCGCGCAGGTGGAGCCGGGCGCCTCGCTCTTCGCGCTCGAGGCGGTGAGCGAGGAGGCGGCGCGGCGCGAGGCCGAGGCGCGCGTGCGGCAGGCCGAGGCGCAGCTCGAGGACCTGCGCAAGGGCCGCCGGCCGAGCGAGATCGCCTCGGTCCGCGCGCAGCTCGCGCAGGCGCAGGCCGCCGCGCAGCTCTCGGAACGCGAGCTCGCGCGGCAGGAAGACCTCGTCGCGAAGGGCTTCGTGAGCCGGCAGGCGCTCGACCAGGCGCGCGCGGCGCGCGACCGCGACCGCGACCATGTCGCGGAGCTGCGGGCGAACCTCGCCACCACGGTCGCCGGCTCGCGGCCCGACGAGATCCGCGCGGCCGAGGAACAGGTGGCGGCGGCGCGGCAGGCGTTCGCCCAGGCCGACTGGCGCCTGCAGCAGAAGGCGGTCGAGACGACGGTCGGCGGCTCCGTCGTCGATACGCTCTTCGTCCTCGGCGAATGGGTGCCGGCCGGCACGCCGGTGGTCTCGATCCTTCCGCCGGGGAACGTGAAGGTGCGCTTCTTCGTGCCGGAGCCGCGGCTGGGCACGGTCCACGTCGGCGAGCGCGTGCGCGTCGCGTGCGACGGTTGCGGCGCGCCCTTCGAGGCGGCCATCTCCTTCATCTCCCCGACCGCCGAATACACGCCGCCCGTCATCTACAGCAAGGATTCGCGCGCGAAGATGGTGTTCCTCGTCGAGGCGCGGCCCGCCGCCGCGGACGCCGCGCGCCTGCATCCGGGGCAGCCCGTGGACGTGACGCTGCCGTGAACGCGAAGGCGGCGGGCGAGCCCGACCTCGCCATCGACGTCACCGGGCTCACGAAGCGGTTCGGCGCGAAGACCGCGGTGGACCATTTCTCCATGCAGGTCCGGCGCGGCCAGATCTACGGCTTCCTCGGCCCGAACGGCAGCGGCAAGACCACCACGATCCGCATGCTGTGCGGACTGCTCACGCCCGACGAGGGCCGCGGCACCTGCCTGGGCTACGACATCGTGCGCGAGTCGCGGCGCATCAAGCTCGAGGTCGGGTACATGACCCAGGGCTTCAGCCTCTACCAGGACCTCTCCATCGAGGAGAACCTGGACTTCGTCGCGCGCATGTACGCGGTGCCGGGCCGCGTGCGGCGCGTCTCCGAGGCGATCGACCGTTTGGGGCTGGGAGCGCGCAAGGGCCAGCTCGCGGGCAACCTCTCGGGCGGATGGAAGCAGCGCCTCGCCCTCGCCGCGTGCCTGCTCCACGACCCGAAGCTGCTGCTCCTCGACGAGCCCACCGCCGGCGTGGATCCCGGCGCGCGCCGCGACTTCTGGGACCACATCCACGACCTCGCGCACGCCGGCATCACGGTCCTCGTGAGCACGCACTACATGGACGAGGCGGAGCGCTGCCATGCCCTCGCGTACATCGCGTACGGAAAGCTCCTCGCCCACGGCACCGCCCGGGAGCTCGTCGAGCGCTCGGCCCTCGCGACGTGGGCGCTCGAAGGCGAGGACCTCATGGACCTCGCCCCCGACCTGCGCCGCCTGCCGGGCGTGGAGATGGTGGTCCCGTTCGGCACGGCGCTCCACGTGAGCGGCACCGATGCGGCGGCCCTCGGCCGCGCCCTCGAGCCCGTGGCGCGCCGCCCCGGCATCACGGCGCGGCGCGTCGAGGCGAGCCTCGAGGACGTGTTCATCCACCTGATGGAGCGCTGAGCGATGTTCTCCTGGCACCGCTTCGTCGCCGTCCTCGCGAAGGAGTTCGTGCAGATGCGGCGCGACCGCCTCACCTTCGCGATGATGATCGGCGTGCCGGTGATGCAGCTGGTGCTCTTCGGCTACGCGATCAACATGGACCCGAAGGGGCTGCCCGCCGCCGTCGTCTCGGCCGAGGCGAGCGCCTTCTCGCGCTCGCTGGTGCGCGCGCTCGAGAACACCGGCTATTTCCGCGTGATCGCGCAGCCCCGCACGGTGGCCGAGGCCGACGAGCTCGTCGCGCGCGGCGACGTGCAGTTCGTGCTGGCGATCCCCGAGGACTTCTCGCGCAAGCTGCAGCGCGGGGAGCGGCCGGTCGTGCTGGTCGAGGCCGACGCCACCGACCCCGCGGCCACGAGCAACGCCCTCGCCGCCGTGCTGCAGGTGAACGAGCAGGGCCTCGACCACGACCTCACGGGACCGCTCGCGGCGCTGCGCGCGACGCCGCCGCCGTTCGAGGTGCGCGTCCACCGGCTCTACAACCCGGAGGGGATCACGCAGTACAACATCGTGCCGGGCCTGATGGGCGTGGTGCTCACCATGACGATGGTGATGATGACCGCGCTCGCCATGACGCGCGAGCGCGAGCGCGGAACGATGGAGGCGTTGCTCGCCACGCCGGTCCGCCCGCTCGAGGTGATGCTCGGCAAGATCGTGCCCTACATCCTCATCGGCTACGTGCAGGTCGCGGTGATCCTGGTCGCCTCGGCGGTGCTCTTCCGGGTCCCGATGGTGGGAAGCCTCGTGCTGCTCTCGGGCATGCTCGTGCTCTTCATCGCCACCAACCTCGCCATCGGCTTCACGTTCTCCACCTTCGCGCGCAGCCAGATGCAGGCGATGCAGATGACGCTCTTCTTCTTCCTGCCCTCGATGCTGCTCTCCGGCTTCATGTTCCCGTACCGCGGCATGCCGGTCTGGGCGCAATGGCTGGGGGAAACGCTCCCGCTCACCCATTTCCTGCGCGTCGTGCGCGGCATCCTCCTCAAGGGCAACGGCGTGGCGCAGATCGCGCCCCAGGCCTGGCCGCTCGCGCTGATCCTCGTGGCGGTCTCGGCCGCCGCGCTGGCGCGCTACCAGCGCACGCTCGACTGATTTCGGACAAATGGCGCTCCCCCGCCTTTGCTACAATTTCCGGTGCTCCAGCCCTTCCCTGCGCCCTCCCCCCGCATCCCCATGAACATCGAACAAGCCCGCTTCAACATGATCGAGCAGCAGATCCGCACCTGGGAAGTGCTCGACCCCGTCGTCCTGGACCTGCTCTTCGAGGTGAAGCGCGAGCATTTCGTGCCGCCGGAGCACCGCGGCGTCGCCTTCGCCGACCTCGAGATCCCGCTCGGCCACGGCGAGTCGATGATGGCGCCCAAGATCGAGGCGCGCATCCTGCAGGAAGTGGCGGTGCAGCCGCACGAGGAGGTGTACGAGGTGGGCACGGGCTCCGGATACCTCACGGCGCTCCTCGCGCGCCGCGCCCGCCACGTGACGAGCGCGGAGATCTACCCGGACCTCGAGGCGCGCGCCGCCGCGAACCTTCGCGCCGCCGGCATCGCGAACGTCACGCTCATCGAGGGCGACAGCGCCCGCGCGCCGCTCTCGGAGTCGGCCTACGACGTCATCGTGCTCACCGGGTCCACGCCCATCCTCCCGCAGGCGTTCCTCGACCGGCTCAAGCCCGGCGGGCGGCTGTTCGCGGTGATGGGCGATCCGCCCGCGATGCACGCGGTCCTCGTGCGCCAGCCGGTGCCGGGCTCCTTCCAGCACACGGAGCTCTTCGAGACGGTGCTCAAGCCGCTCGTGAACTGCGCGCAGCCGGCGCGCTTCCGCTTCTGATGCGCCCGCTCGCCGCGGCCCTCGCCGCCGTCCTCACCGCCGCCGCGCTGCCCGCGCTCGGCGAGGACCTGCTGGGCGTGTACCACGACGCGCTCACCAGCGACCCGGTGTTCCAGTCCGCGCGCGCGCAGTACCAGGCCGCCATCGAGGCGCTGCCGCAGGCGCGCGCCGGCTACCTGCCGCTGCTCTCGGGCACCGCTTCCGCGTTCCGCAACAACCTGAACTTCGAGCGGGAAGTGCCCGACCTCACGTACAACACGACCACTTACGCGGTCACCCTCTCCCAGCCGGTGTTCCGGCTGCAGAACTGGATCGCGATCGGCGAGGCGAAGCAGCAGGTGGTGCAGGCGGAGGCGGGCCTCGCGCTCGCGAGCCAGGATCTCATCCTGCGCGTCGCGCAGGCGTACTTCGACGTGCTGCTCGCGCAGGACAACGTCGCGCTCTCCGGGTCGCAGAAGGTCGCCATCTCCGAGCAGCTCGCGCAGGCGAAGCGCAACTTCGAGGTGGGCACCGCGACCATCGTCGATACCCTCGAGGCGCAGGCGCGCTACGACCAGGCGAACGCCAAGGAGATCGCCGACAGGAACGACCTCGAGGTGAAGCGCCGCGCGCTGCTGCAGCTCCTCGGCAAGGAGCCCGAGCACCTCTCGCCGCTCAAGGACCCGCTGGTGCTCGCGCCGCCCAAGCCCGACGACCTCGAGGCGTGGGTGAAGACGGCGCAGGATGCGAGCTTCAGCGTGGTCTCGGCGCGCGCCGCGGCGCAGATCGCACGCGAGGAGGTCGACCGGCAGAAGGCGGGCCACCTGCCCACGCTGGACCTCACGGCGAGCTACAGCAAGGGATACAACCCGGCCGGCTCCAACGCGGCGATCGTCGGCCCGCGCATCGACAGCAGCGCCGTGGGCCTCACGCTCTCGATCCCGTTCTATTCGGGCGGCCTCATCCAGTCGCGCGTGCGCCAGGCGCTCGCCAACCGCGAGCGCGCCGACCAGGACCTCGAGAACACCACGCGCACGGTCGCGCAGGCGGTGCGCCAGAACTACCTCAACGTCACGAGCGGCATCGCGCAGGTGCAGGCGCTCGAGCAGGCGCTCGCCTCGACGCAGAGCCAGCTCGACTCGACGATCCTCGGCCGCGACGTGGGCGTGCGGACCAGCGTCGACGTGCTGAACGCGCAGCAGCAGGTCTACCAGACGCGCCGCGACCTGCAGCAGGCGCGCTACAACTACGTGCTCAACACCCTGCGGCTCAAGGCGGCCGCCGGGCAGCTCGCCGAGATCGACGTCGAGGACGTGAACCGCGCGCTCGCGCGCTAGCGTCCCGCGGGCCGCGGCAGCCGCGGCTCGAGCCAATCGAGCAGGCGCGAAACGGCGCCGCGGTGCGCGGCCACGAACGCGAGCGCCTTCTCGCCCATCGCCCGGCGCCGCAGCGGATCGGCCGCGAGCCGCGCCGCCTCGCGCAGCGCCGCGGCGGCGTCCGCCACGCGGATCGCGGCCCCCGCGGTGATCGCGCCTTCGCTCGCCTCCTCGAAGTTGTAGGTGTGCGGCCCGACGATCACCGGCCGGCCGAGCGCGCACGCCTCGATGAGGTTCTGGCTGCCGAACGCGAGCAGGCTACCGCCCATGATCACGACGTCGGCCGCCTCGTAGTACGCGAGCATCTCGCCCATCGAGTCGCCCACCAGCACGCGCGCCTCGGCTGCGATGCGGCTCTCCTCGCTTCGCCGCGCGACGGCGAAGCCGCGCGCCGCCGCGAGCCGCGCGACCTCCTCGAAGCGTTGCGGATGGCGCGGCACCAGCACGAGCAGCGCATCGCCCGCGTCCTGGAGGCGCGCGAACGCATCGAGGAGCAGCGCCTCCTCTCCCTCGCGCGTGCTGCCGGCGACCCACACGGGGCGCGCGGCGCCGAAGCGCGCGCGGAACTCGCGGCCGCGGTGGCGCATGGCGTCGGGCACGTCCATGTCGAACTTCACGTTGCCGGTGACCGCGACCTCGCGCGCGCCGAGCGAGGCGAAGCGCCGCGCGTCGGCCTCGGTCTGCGCCGCCACGCCCGCGAGGCTTCCGAACGCCCAGCGCGCGAGCGAGGGCAAGCGCGCGTAGCGCCGCGCCGAGCGCTCCGAGAGCCGCCCGTTCGCGAGCACGACGGGAACGCCGGCACGCCGGCATTCCTCGAGCAGCCGCGGCCACACCTCGGTCTCGAGGATCACGCCGAGCTCGGGACGGAAATGCGCGAGGAAGCGGCGCACGGCGAAGCGCAGGTCGTAGGGCAGCCACGCGCGCTCCACCGCGTCGCCGAACAGCGCCTCGCCGGTCGCGCGCCCCGTGGGCGTCATGTGCGTGAGGAGGATGCGGTGGCCCGGGCAGCGCTTCGCGAGCGCCTCCACGAGCGGCGCGGCGGCGCGCGTCTCGCCGACCGACACCGCGTGGATCCAGATGCGCGGCGCGGCGGGCGCGGGCGCGTAGCGGCCGAAGCGCTCGCCGAGGCGCCCGAGGTAGCCCCGCTGGCGGCGCGATCGCCACGCGAGGCGCACCACCGCGAGGGGCGCGGCGACGGCCCACGCGAGCGCGTACAGGAATCGCGTCATGCGGCCGCGGGCCCGATGCCGGCGGCCCGCGCAACGGCCTCGACGTCCGGCGGCGCGCCCGGCCCGCCGAGGTTCGCGACCGCCTCGCCGTGCAGGCCCGTCAGTTGCGGCGAGGTGGCGCAGTAGATGCCCACCGTCGGCACCGCGAGAGCGACCGCGAGGTGCGTGAGTCCGGTGTCGACGCCCACGACACCCGAGGCGTGCGCGAGGAGCGCCGCCGCCTCCGCGAGCGTCATGGGCGGCGCGGCGATCGCGGCATCGCCCACCGCATGCGCGAGGCGGCCGGCCGCCCGGCGTTCCGCCTCGCTCCCGCCCGGGAAGACCAGCGCGTATCCGTCCGCGGCCATGCGCTTCGCGAGCGCGGTCCAGCGCTCGTCGGGCCAGCGCTTGTCCGCGCGGCTCGCCGCGTGGAGCAGCACCGCGTAGCGCCCGGATGGGGCCCAGGACGGGCGCTCGGCCGGCGCGGCGAGGCCGTAGCGCGCCGGCCCCTGCGTCGCATAGCCGAACACCTGCGCGAGCAGGATGCGGTTTCGCTCGACCGCGTGGATTCCGCGTTCGACGGCGATCTTCACGTCGTAGAAGCGCGCGGCGAGCCGCTCGCGCGCGCTCGACGCATCCGGGCCGAACGCCACCGATCGCGCCCAGCGCGACACGCACGCGCTCTTGAGGAGCCCCTGGGCGTCGACCACGTAGTCCCACGCCTGCTCGCGAAGCGCCGCACGGCTCGCGCGCACCGCTTTCCAGGCGGCGGGCGAGAGCGGCGCGTCGCGCAGCCGGCGCAGCGGAACCGGGATCGCGCGGGCGACGGCGGAATGCAGGCGCACCAGTTCCGCGTAGGCGGACTCCACGGCCCAGGCGATCTCGGCCTGCGGCGCCCACGCGGCGAGGTCGGTCACGGCGGGCAGGAGGTGCACCACGTCGCCGAGCGAGGAGAGCTTGACTAGCAGGATGCGCGGCGCGGGCATGGCGCATTCTAATCCGGCCGTGCAAGGTAGAATGGCGGCCTCAGCCGCAGTCCCCGCACACCGTGGCGCAGCCCGCCGTCGACAAACTTCCCCTTACGGTCGCCATCATCGCTCTCAATGCCGCCGAGCAGATCGGCCCGTGCCTCGCGAGCGCCGCGTTCGCCGACGAGCTGCTGGTGGTCGATTCGGGGAGCAGCGACGGCACGACCGACGTCGCGCGGCGCCACGGCGCACGCGTGGAGAGCCGCGAGTGGCTCGGCTTCGGGCGCCAGAAGCAGCATGCCGTCTCGATCGCGCGCCACGACTGGGTGCTGTGCCTCGACGCCGACGAGCGCATCACGCCGCGGCTCGAGCGCTCGATCCGGCAGGCGCTCGCCTCGCAGCGCTACCGCGCGTGGCGCCTCGCCCGGCGCAACCGCTTCCTCGGCCGCTGGCTCGCGCACGGCGAGGGCTATCCCGACTGGACCGTGCGCCTCTTCCACCGCGCGCACGCGAGCTGGTCCAACGACGAGGTGCACGAGGCGGTCCTCACCACCGCGGAGATCGGCCGGCTCGACGGCGACCTGCTGCACGATTCGGCCGAGGACGTCACGACCTACATGGCGAAGCAGAACCGCTATTCGAGCCTGCACGCGCAGGCGCTCTACAACCAGGGCGTGCGCGCGGGCTACTGGCGGCTCGCCGCGAGCCCGCTCGCGCGCTTCCTCAAGTTCTATTTCCTGCGCCTCGGCTTCCTCGACGGGGGCCCCGGCTTCGCCCACATCATGATCGGCTGCAACAACGCGTTCCAGAAGTACCTGAAGCTCATCGAGCTGCAGCACGCCGCCGCGCGCAAGGAGGACGCGTGATCCTCGTGACCGGGGGCGCCGGCTTCATCGGCGCGAACTTCGTGCTCGACTGGATCGCCGCGACCGGCGAGCCGGTGGTGAACCTCGACAAGCTCACCTACGCGGGCAACCTCGGCAACCTCGCGTCCCTCGCGGGCGATCCGCGCCACGCCTTCGTGCACGGCGACATCGCCGACCGCGCGCTGGTCGAGCGCCTCCTCGCCCTGCACCAGCCGCGCGCGATCGTCCACTTCGCCGCGGAGAGCCA
>DATIVM010000073.1:0-3966 GCA_035465975.1 Usitatibacter sp. | reverse complement strand
AATCTAGTCCCTCCCGGCCGCGCCCGCCAGCCGGAAACCCGCTTCCGCGGGTAGGACATTTCCCCCATCGCGCGTCGGCATTCGCGCACGGCCGGACCTCAATGTGGCAGGGGGAATCGCGATACGGTCCAGCGCGTCACGAAGTCCTCCGGCTCGTCGCGCGAGAGCGAGGTCGCGGGCGCGCCCGGCAGATCGCTGGTCAACGGAAGCGCGAGGTTCGTCACGTACATCCAGCCGTGCATCGCGACGAGGCTCGCGGGGAACAGCAGCCCGCGCGGCGTGCCGTCGGAGCGCACGCCGAGGAACTCGCCGGCCTTGATCACGATGCGGCCGTCGGCGTCGAGCGCCATCACCTGGTCGGCCTGGTTCGCCGCGACCCACAGCATGCCGCTCGCCATGAGCAATCCGTCGGCGCCCGGGATGCTGATCGAGAAGGGACGGATCGCCTTCGTGCCCATGTCCATCGCGAGCACGCGATGGTCGCCCGTGTTGGCGATGAAGAGCGTCTTCCCGTCGGCGGAGAACGCGAGGCCGTTCGCCCCGAACGGGGGCGTGCCGGCGGTGGCGAGGAGCGGATCGTGCGCGAGCGTGATCGAGCTGCACGACGACGTGTCGTGGCACGACGTCGCGGCCGGCACCTCGAAGATCGCGCCCTGGAAGGAATCGGAGACGTAGGCGTTCCCGTCGCCGTCGAACACCATCGCGTTGGGCGCCTGCTTGTTCGTCGAGCCGAACGTGATGGTGTCGCTGCTTCCGTCGGGATTGCGTTCGTTACGCGGGTCGGGCGCGCCGATCGAGGGGAAGGTCACGAGGTCCTGCACGGCGGTGCCGGCATCGAAGCTCGCGGGAATGCGCTGCAGGCTTCCCGCGCCGAAATTGAGGATGTACACGAAGCCGTCGCGGTACTCGAGGCCGAGGAGCGGCGCGCCGCCGAAGTCCTTGACCGCCGAGACGCGGCCGTTGCGGTCGAGCCGCACGAGCTTGTTGGGCGCAGCGAAGTCGAATGTCGAAACGAACAGGTCGCCGGTCGCCGGATTTCCCGCGATTCCCTCGGGAAAGCGCACGTCGGCGGGCAGCGTCGCGAAGCGAACGGCCTCGACGAACCGGATCGGCGCGGCGGAGGCCGCCCAGGCGGGCGCGCAGAGCAATGGGGCGAGCAGCAGCGCGGCGAGGCCCGCGACGAGTCGCGCGATGCAATTCTTGCTCATGGCATCCTCCTCGGGACGTGCGGAACGAGCGGGCATGCTGTGCCCGCCCGCGGGCGAAGTCAACCGAGGGCGATGGCGATCGCGACGAGCGCGGCGACGATGTACACGGCGATCTGCGCGACGAGCGCGGGATCCATGCGCTGCACGAGGACGTGTCGCGGCCGGGGTGTCCCGTCGGTGTCGTCCTTCGCGAGCTCGCCCTCGCCGGAGACGATGGGCAGGCGCGCGAGCGTCTTTCCGGAATCGAAGCGCGGCGAGGGACGCAGCTCCAGCGTCTCCTCGCGCGAGGCGAAGCCGGGCGCCTCGGCGTGCCGCGCCGCGCCCGCCGCCGCGTCGAGCGGCACCGTCGTCGATTCGGCGCGCGCGAGGCGCGCCGCCTCGGCCGACTTCACCTCGGGGATCGCCGCCCACAGGTCGCGCGCGAATTCGGCCGCGGAGCCGTAGCGCTCGTCGGGCTTCTTCTTCAGCGCGCGCGCGACGATCAGGTCCACCACCGGCGGCAGATCGCGCACGCTGTGGCTGGGCGGCTTCGCCGCCAGGTTCGCCACCTTGAAAGTGAGGTCGCCCAGGTCCTCGCCGGCGAACGGCCGCGAGCCCGTGAGCATCTCGTAGAGGACCAGCCCCAGCGAGAAGATGTCGGCGCGATGGTCGAAGGGCTGGCCGACGATCTGCTCCGGCGACATGTACTGCGGCGAGCCGAGCAGGAGCCCGGTCTGCGTCTTCACGGTGGGCTCGAGCGGGCGCGCGATGCCGAAGTCCATGATCTTCACGCGGCCGTCGGGCAGCACCATGATGTTCCCGGGCTTCACGTCGCGGTGCACGATGCCCTGCTCGTGCGCGCAGGCGAGCCCCTCGGCCACGCTCGCCGCGATGGTGAGCGCCTGCGAGGGCGCGAGGCTCGCGCCGCGGATCAGCTCGCGCAGGTCCACGCCCTCGAGGAGCTCCATCGCCATGAACGCGACGTCGCCCTCGCGGCCCATCTCGTAGATGGTGATCACCGCCGGGTGGCTGATGCGCCCCGCGGCGCGCGCCTCCTGGAGGAAGCGCGCCTCGTGCTGGTCGCGCTCCTCGCGGCTCGTTCCCGCGAGCGCGATCGTCTTGATCGCGACCACCCGCCCGAGCGTCGTGTCCTCCGCGCGATACACGACGCCCATGGCGCCGCGGCCGAGCTCGCCGAGCACGCGGAAGCGGCCGAATTGCACGGGCGCCTCGGCCACCGCCATCACGATCCCCAGAAGCGGCGGCGCAGGTCGCGCCAGAAGCCGCGGCCCTTCTGCGACTCCTGCCGCGGCGCGACGAAGGTGTGCGCGACCGTGGCGCGCTCGCCGGGCTGGAGGTCGAGCGACACCTCGTACGGCGCGAAGCCCGGATGCCGCACGCTCAGCACGTGGCGCCCCGCTTCCAGCTCGAGGCGCGCGAGCGGCGGGCTGCGTCCGCGCGACACGCCGTCGACGAACACCTCGCCGCGCGGCTTGATGGCGAGGGACACCAGCGCCGGCTCGGGCGGGAAGAACCGTTGCAGCGCGAAGCGCACCGAGACGCCCAGCAGGAGCGCCGCGGCGACGCCGAGCGCGGTCCGGCGCAGCATGTGCCGGCGCCGCGCCGCGACCTTGGCCGGGTCCGCGGCGTAGAGCGAATGCATGCGCACGCGCGTGTCGGTGAAATCGCCCGCGGGCGAGAAGCCCGCCGCGCGCGACGGATCGCCCGAGGCGAGCGCGCGCAGGAAATCGTGCGTGGCGAGCGGCCGCTCGGAGGTCGCGAAGCGCGCGGCGGCGGCCGCGGCCGCGATGCCGTCGCCGATCACGCGGCCGTCGGGGCCCTTGCCGGTGAGCGCGAGCGGGCCGTAGTTGAGGCCGACATGGAGCGGATCGACGCTGCGCGCCTCGAGCGACTCGACCACGTCCAGGGCGCGCGACGGATCGCCGAAAAGCACCAGCGCGAGCCCGTCGTCCACGTCGAGCACGGCGCGGTCGGCCTCGGGCAGGCGCGCGATCGCCTCTCGCGCGCGCGCCTCCAGGTCCCCCTTGAGCGCCGCCTGCTCGCCCACCGAGCGCCCCGCGAAGCGCGAGATGCGCAGGAACGCGACGGTGGCGTGGGCGGGTGCGGTCGTCGTCATGGCGTGGCCCATTGTAGCGGGCCGCGCGCTGTAGGCGCACGCCTATATCGGCCGCGGGCGAGATCCTCTACGCGCCGGCCGAGCGCGAGCGCGGCGCAGGCCGCCGCGAGAAGCGCCGAGCCGCGCGGCCCGCCCGACCGGCTGCAATACCGGTCGCGCGCGCAGCGGCGGCTCGACGCGCTGCGGGGCCGAGCGGATAGCCGCGCAGGATCATCGCGCCGCCTCCTGCTCGAGGCGCTCGCGCCGCTCCGGCGCCGCGTATTCGTCGAGGACCCAGCCGCCCGGCTCGAGGTACCAGCGCCCCTCGCGCGGGATCCAGCGATGGCGCCGCCAGTGGCAGCCGTGCCGCAACGGCACCCAGTGGCCGCCGATCCACACGTGGCGGTCGTTCCTCCAATCCCAGTAGCCCGGGATCCACGCGTGCCCCGGGCGATGGCCCGGCACCGGCTCGTGGACCCCGGGCGGGGGCGCGACGGGGAGGCCGGCGCGCGGCGGATCGAATGAGCGCTGCGGATCCATGTGCCGCTTCTTTTCGTTCGGTGGCGTCCAATGTAGACCCTGGCGAGCTACATGGGTGTCGGCGCGGCGAGGTTCGTGGCGTAGGAGCGAGTGACCGGCTCGTAGGGCGGCACCTACATCCTG
>DATIVM010000072.1:0-9112 GCA_035465975.1 Usitatibacter sp. | reverse complement strand
CGCCGCTCGTGCTGCAGCCGCTCGTCGAGAACGCGGTGTACCACGGCATCGAGCCCTCGCCGGAAGGCGGCGAGGTGTCGATCGAGGTGCGCCGCGACGGGCCGCAGATCGTGATGACGCTGGTGAATCCGGTGCCCGCCGGCGAGCGGCCCTCGCCCGGCACCGGGTTCGCGAGCGTCATCACCAGCTGGGCGCCGTCGCGGCGCACGTCGATGGTCACCTCCCCGCCCGCGGGCGAGGGCTCGATGCCGTGGTAGACGGCGTTCTCCACCAGCGGCTGGAGCATGAGCGGCGGCACGAGCGCGTCGGCCGGCATCTCCTCGATCCGCCAGGAGACGCGCAGCCGCTCGCCCAGGCGCAGGCTCTCGATCGCGAGGTACTGCCGCGCGAGCTCCACCTCCTCCGCGATGGGCGCGAGCGTGCGGTTCTCGGACATCAGCACCCGGAAGAGGTCGGCCATGTCCTCCAGCGCGCGCTCGGCGCGGCGCGGCTCGGAGCGGATGAGCGAGATCACGGCGTTGATGCTGTTGTAGAGGAAGTGCGGGCGGATGCGCGCCTGCAGCGCCTGGATCCGCGCGTCGGCGATGGCGGGGGCGAGCGCACGGGCGCGCAGGTCGAAGTAGGCGAGCGTGACGGCGGTGGCGAAGAGCACCAGGGCGCCCACGCGGGGGAAGGAAAGGGTCGCGTAGTCGATGAAGAGCGCGCCCACGCCGCGCCATGCGAGCCATGCGAGGGCGAGCTCGAAGATCGCCACGGCCGCGATCGAGCGCACGTAGCCCAGCGCGTGCAGCCAGCGGCGCGCCGCGCACAGCGCGAAGAGGCTCGCGATGAGGACCGGCTCGCCCAGGGCGGCGAGCACCAGGAACTCGAAGCCGGCGGCGGAAAGGCCCGGCGTGCGGACCACGGCCGCGGCGCCGAGCAGCAGGTTCACCACGACGAGGGAGCGCAGCAGGATGCCCAGGTTGCAGAAGTTGGGCAGCCGGATCCCCCCAGCCGTCTGATTTATACTCGCCACGTTCCCCATTTGGCCATCGCCGCCGTTTCCATGCAACAAGACGACAAGCCGGCCGGGAAGGCGAGCGCCGGCAAGGCATGGTCCGGCCGTTTCGCCGAGCCCGTCGACGAGCTCACCCAGCGCTTCAACGCCTCGGTCGGCTTCGACCGGCGGCTCGCCGAATTCGACATCCAGGGTTCCCTCGCCCATGCGCGCATGCTCGCGCGCTGCGGCATCCTCGCGCCCGCGGACCTCGCCGACATCGAGCGCGGCATGGCGCAGATCCTCGAGGAGGTGCGTGCGGGGACCTTTCCCTGGTCGATCGAGCGCGAGGACGTGCACTTCAACATCGAGTACCGCCTCACGGAGCTCGTGGGCGATGCCGGAAAGCGCCTGCACACGGCGCGCTCGCGCAACGACCAGGTCGCGACGGACATCCGCCTGTGGCTGCGGAGCGAGATCGACGGGCTCCTGGGCCTCCTCGGCCGGGTGCGCGAGCGCCTGCTGGATCTCGCCGAGCGCAACGCCGCGACGCTGATGCCGGGATTCACGCACCTGCAGGTGGCCCAGCCCGTCACGTTCGGGCACCACCTCATGGCCTACTTCGAGATGTTCACGCGCGACGCGGACCGGCTCGCCGACTGCCGGCGGCGCGCGAACCGCCTGCCGCTCGGCGCTTCGGCCCTCGCCGGCACGAGCTACCCGATCGATCGCGAGTCGGTGGCGCGCGAGCTCGGCTTCGACGGCGTGTGCGAGAACTCCCTGGACGCGGTTTCCGACCGCGACTTCGCGGTCGAATTCCTCGCCGCCGCCGCGCTCGCGATGGCGCACGTCTCGCGGCTCGCCGAGGAGCTGGTGATCTGGACCAACCCGCGCTTCGGCTTCGTGGAGATCGCCGACCGCTTCTGCACCGGCTCCTCGATCATGCCGCAGAAGAAGAACCCCGACGTGCCGGAGCTCATGCGCGGGAAGACCGGCCGCGTCTACGGCGCGCTGGTGGCGCTCCTCACCGTGCTCAAGGGCCAGCCGCTCGCCTACAACAAGGACAACCAGGAGGACAAGGAGCCGCTCTTCGACGCCGCCGACACGCTGCGCGACGTGCTGGCGATCCTCGCCGAGCTGCTCCAGGGGATCGAGCCGCGCCCGGAGCGGATGATGGAAGCCCTGCGCGAGGGCCATGCGACCGCGACCGACCTCGCCGACTACCTGGTGCGCAAGGGGCTGCCGTTCCGCGACGCCCACGAAGTGGTCGCGCGGGCGGTGCGCGCGGCGGACGCGGCCGGGAAGGAGCTTTCCGGGCTGCCGCCCGCAGAGCTCGCCCGCTTCTCGCCGCTCATCGGGCCCGACGTCGCCGCGGTCCTCACGCCGGAAGGCTCCGCCGCCTCCCGGCGGCACGTGGGCGGCACCGCGCCGGAAGCGGTGCGCGCGGCGATCGCGCGCGCGAGGAAACGCCTCTCGGGCGGCGGCTAGGCCGCCTCCTCGGTCTTCTTCGCCTCGAAGATGCGGCAGATCTTGCGCGTCTCGGGCCCGGAGAGGCGATCGCCCATCCGCCCGCACCGGTAGATCCGCTGCGAGAGCTTCTGGCACCAGCTGCAGTTGTGGCAGACGCCGAAGGGCGCGCCCTCGTTGTCCTCCTGCAGCGTCGTCAGCGCCTCGCGCAGGGCCGAGACCGCGTTGCGGATGCGGTTGGGGCTGATGTTGCGGGTCGCGTTCTGCCAGGCGAGGGTGGGCTGCGCCTCGTAGAGCAGGCGCTCGCCCGCCGGCGAGAGCCTCAGGCGCACCACGCGCCGGTCGATGTCGTCCTCGAAGCGCTCGATCAGGCCGCGCCGGTCGAGGAGGAGCAGCGTCTGCGACACGGTGCCCTTGGTGAGGCCGAGGTATTCGGCGAGCGCCTGGGGCGTGTTGGAATAGCGGTTCGCCTTGCTGAGGTAGATCAGCGCCTGCAGGTGCACGGGCTGGAGGGATTCGTCGGCTCCCGCGCGGCGCAGCTCCGTGCGCATGAGGTTTCCGAGCCGCTCGACCAGCTCGAGAAGGACGATCGGGTTCTTGTCCAGTCGCGCCTCCGTTCCGCGGATCACGGCCGCGTCCGCGCATTAGTATCGGGTCGATACGGAGTTGTCAAGGATTTGAGGCGCCGATTTATCGTGTCGGGTCGAAACCAACTCGCCCGGATGGCCTCCAGGTGCCGGTTTTCGTCGCTTTGCGACGCGCGAAAGCTCAGCTCCAGCGCACGCGCTCGCCCGATTGCGCCTCGATCAGGCGCGCGAGCGACGCGAACAGCTCCTCGCCGCTGCGCGTGTCGCGCCATGCGCCCTCGCGCGAGGCGAAGTGGAAGCCGCCGGAGCGCGCCGCGACCCAGATCTCGCGGTTCGGCGTCTGGCGGTTCACCACGATGCGGCTCGCGTCGGGGCACTCGACGGTGAGCACGCCGCCCTCGACATCCACGTCGAGCGCGTCGTGCGCGGCGAGCGACGACTCGATGCGCTCGAGCACCGCGTCGACGGCCCGGTGGAAATCCGATTCGTTCATAATCCGCCCATGATACGCGCCGCCGCGATCCTCGCCCTCGCCCTCGCCCTCGCCGGCTGCGGCCAGAAGGGGCCGCTCAAGCTTCCCGACCAGACGCCGCCCGGCGCGCCGCAACCGGTTCCCGCGACGCCGCCTTCCTCGCCATGAGCGCGCTCGAGCGCGTCGACGGCGAGCTGCGCCTGGAAGGCGTGCCGCTCGCGGAGGTGGC
Source organism: Usitatibacter sp. (assembly GCA_035465975.1). Taxonomy (GTDB): domain Bacteria; phylum Pseudomonadota; class Gammaproteobacteria; order Burkholderiales; family Usitatibacteraceae; genus Usitatibacter. The sequence goes on along the minus strand of DATIVM010000072.1, from coordinate 5,381 downwards.
GCGGCGCTTCGGCACCCCCTGCTACGTGTACTCGCGCGCCGCGATCGAGTCGGCGTACCGCACCTTCGACGAAGGCCTCGCGGGCCTCGACCACCTCGTGTGCTACGCGGTGAAGGCGAACTCCAACCTCGCGATCCTCGACGTCCTCGCGCGCCGCGGCGCCGGCTTCGACATCGTCTCCGGCGGGGAGCTCGCGCGCGTGCTCGCCGCGGGCGGGCGCGCCGACCGCGTGATCTTCTCCGGCGTCGGCAAGTCCGAGGCGGAGATGCGCCGCGCGCTCGAGGCCGGCATCAAGTGCTTCAACGTGGAGAGCGAGCCCGAGCTCGACCGCCTCGACGCGGTCGCCGCCGCGCTCGGCCGGCGCGCGCCGGTGGCCCTGCGCATCAACCCCGACGTCGACGCGCGCACCCATCCCTACATCTCCACCGGCATGGCGGGAAACAAGTTCGGCATCCCGCACGCGCGCGCGCTCGCCGCCTACCGCCACGCCTCGCGCCTCGGCAACCTCCGCATCGTCGGCATCGGCTGCCACATCGGCTCGCAGATCCTCGATACCTCGCCGCTCGACGAGGCGCTCGACCGCGTGCTGGAGCTCGCCGATTCGCTCGCGGCCGAGGGCGTCGCCCTCGAGCACCTGGATCTCGGCGGCGGGCTCGGCATCCGCTATCGCGACGAGGAGGAGGCGCCCGACATCCGCGGCTACTGCCGGCGGTTGTCGGCGCGCCTCACCGGCCGCGGGCTGCAGGTGCTGCTCGAGCCCGGCCGCGCGATCGTCGGGGCGGCGGGGGTCCTCCTCACGCGCGTCGAGTACCTGAAGCTCGACAAGGCGAAGCGCTTCGCGGTGGTCGACGCCTCCATGAGCGAGCTGCTGCGCCCCGCCCTCTACGAGTCGTGGCACGCCATCGTCCCGGTCGCGGAAGCCGCCGGGCGCGAGCGCGCGCGCTACGACGTGGTGGGCCCCGTGTGCGAATCGTCCGACGTGCTGGGTCTCGACCGCGAGCTCGGCGTCGCGCCGGGCGACCTGCTCGCGATCCTCGCCGCCGGCGCCTACGGCATGGCGATGAGCTCGAACTACAACTCGCGCCCGCGCCCCTGCGAGGTGCTCGTCGATCGCGGCGAGGCGATCGAGGTGCGCGCGCGCGAGAGCGTGGAATCGCTCTTCTCGCTCGAACGGCGCCTTCCGGACCGCTGAAGCGGCCCACGCGCGTCCAGAATGCGCGGTGTGGAGGGTTTTGGTATCGACTCGATACCGAATGACCATGAGTCCGATCAAATAGTCAGGCTTGACATGCATGGATTTCATGGACTTGCGTCTAGAATCCCCTCACCAATCTCGTTCGATGCGAATCCGAACGCTTGGTAGTGCGATGTAAAGCCTCCCGCCGGGAGGCGCGCACGTCAGACAATCGGTCAACATTGAAAGGAGTCACGCATGGCTACGAAGAAAAAAGCGTCGAAGAAGAAGTCCTCCGCCAAGAAAAAGACCGCCAAGAAGAAGTCGTCGAAGAAGCGCTCGTCGAAAAAGCGCGTAGCGAAGAAGGCGAAGAAGAAGTCGACGAAGAAGAAATCGTCGAAGAAGAAAGCGGCCAAACGCAAGCCGGCCCGCAAGGCGGCGAAGAAGGCGAAGAAGAAGCCCGCAAAGAAGAAGGCGGCGAAGCGAAGCAAGCCCGCGATGCCCGCGGCGCCCGCCAGGCCCATGGCCCCGGCGGTCACTCCGGTCATCACGCCGCTGATCAAGCCGATGAGCTGACCGGGAGCCCCAGGCACCCGAAGGCACGACGGCTGGACCCGAATACGAGGCGCGACCCGACCGGTGCCGCGCGAGCGGCAGGCAGCACGGCCGGGTAGCGCCTCGCAAGCGGGCTCCTTCCCCCCACCTACCGGGCGGGAAATTCCTCCACCACTTCGTAGCGCCCGGTCCCGCTTTCGGAGCGGACCAGCGTGAACGCTTCCACGCGCCACTCGATCGGCTCGATCGACGCGGCGCGAAGCGGCCTGCGCGTGCGGCGCGCGAGCGTCGCGTGCGGCGCGAAAGGCCGGTCCTCGATCGCGAAGCGCTCGGCGCGCAGCCGCGCGGCGAGCGCGGCCTGGAGCTCGGCGAGCGCGACCGGCGCCTCGCGGCTTCCGGCCCACGCCACCCGCGCCACGCGGAACGAGCCGACCTGGTCGAGCGCGAACGCGAAGGGCCGGAACGCGACGGCGCTCGCCGCCTCGCGCGCCGCGGCGGCGCGCTCCGGCGCCACCTCGCCCAGGAAGGCGAGCGTGAGGTGGATCTTCTCCGGCGGGACCGGCTTTCCCTGCGCGTCGAGCGCCACGTCGGCGGCGAGGCGCGCGAGCGCCCGGGCGGACGACTCGCCCGGCCACACGGCGAAGAAGAGCCGCGCCATGGCTAGAGGAGGAAGAGCGTGGCGAGCCCGAGGAAGATGAAGAACCCCATGCTGTCGGTGACGAACGTGAGGAACACGCTCGAGCCCACGGCGGGATCGCGGCCGAACCGGTCCATGGCGAGCGGGATGAAGATGCCCGCGAGCGCCGCGACGACGAGGTTGAGGAGCATCGCGAGCGCCATCACGCCGCCGAGGGCGACGTTGTGGTAGAGGGAGCCCGCCACCACGCCGAGCACGCCGCCCCAGACCGCGCCGTTGAGCGCGCTGATGCCGAGCTCCTTCGCGAGGAGCCGCCGCGCGTTCTGCGCGCTCACCTGCCCCAGCGCGAGCGCTCGCACGATGAGCGTGGTGGTCTGGTTGCCGGAATTGCCGCCGATGCCCGCCACGATGGGCATCAGCGCCGCGAGCGCCGCGAGCTGCGCGATGGAGCCCTCGAAGAGCCCGACCACGCGCGAGGCGACGAAGGCGGTGCAGAGGTTCAGCGCGAGCCACGGCCCGCGGTTCTTCGCGCTCGCCCAGACGCTCGCGAAGATGTCCTCCTCCTCGCGCAGGCCGACCTTGCCGAGGGCCTGGGCCTCCTGCCGGTCGCGCACGTACTCGAGCACCGTGTCCACCGTGATGCGGCCCACCACGCGCCCGGCCGCGTCCACCACCGGCGCGCACACGAGATCGTAGCGGTCGAACGCCTGCGCCGCCTCGTCGGCGTCGCTTTCCGGGGCGAAGGAGATCACCTCGCGCTCGTAGAGGCCGGCGATCTCGACGTCCGGGTCGGTCACCAGGAGCCGCGTGAGGGGCAGCGTTCCCTTCAGGTGGTCGTCGCGATCGACGACGAAGAGCGCGTCGGTCTGCGCCGGCAGCTCGTCGAATCGGCGCAGGTAGCGCAGCGCCACCTCGCAGGTGACGTCCTCGCGGATGCTCACCACCTCGAAGTCCATGAGCGCGCCGACGGTGCCTTCCGGATACGAGAGCGCCGCCTGCAGCTCCGCGCGGTCCTCGACGCCCTGCGCCTCGAGGATGTCCTGCACCACCTCGCGCGGGAGGTCCGAGGCGAGGTCGGCGATCTCGTCGGCGTCCAGGTTGCGGGTCGCCGCGACGATCTCGGCACTGTCCATGTCCTCGAGCAGCGTCTCGCGGACCGCGTCGGACACTTCGAGCAGGATCTCGCCTTCGATTTCCCGGTCGACGAGCCCCCAGACCCACAGCCGGTCCTCGACCGGCAGGCCTTCGAGGATGTAGGCGAGATCCGCGGGATGGCGCTCGTGGAGCAGCGCGCGCGCCTCGGCGTCGAGCGCGCCGACGTCGGCGCCGGGAGCCGGCTCGCGGCGCGCGCGCGCGAGGCGCTCGATCGCCTCGAGGAGCCCCTGGGGCGAGGACTCCTCGGGGCGCGGCGCGGCACTCATGGCAGCTCCGCCTGCGGCATGCGCGCGAGGATCGTCTGCGTGCGGCGCTCGAGCCAGCGCGTGCTGCGGTGGCGATCGTAGAAGCGCGGGTTCGGCACCATCGCCGCGAGGCGCGCGGCCGCCTCGGGACCGACCGCCGAGGCGCCCACGCCGAAGTAGTGCCGGGCCGCCGCCTCGGCGCCGAAGATGCCGTCGCCCCATTCGATCACGTTCAGGTAGATCTCCAGGATCCGCCGCTTGTCCATCACATGCTCGATCATCACGGTGATGAGCGCCTCCTGGCCCTTGCGCCAGGGCGTGCGCGCCCCCGAGAGGAACAGGTTCTTCGCAAGCTGCTGCGAGATCGTCGAGCCTCCCGCCACGATGCGCCCGCGCCTCTGGTTCTTCTCCCGCGCCTTCTCGATCGCCTCCCAGTCGAAGCCGTCATGATCGACGAAGCGCGAGTCCTCCGCCACCACCACGGCGCGCTTGAGGCTCGGCGAGATCCGCTCGTAGGCAACCCAGGCATGGCGCAGCCGCGCGTGCGCATCCTTGCGGCGCATCTCCTGGAGGCGGGCCTCCATGAACGCCGTCATCCCCGGATCGTGGTCCCTCCACCACCAGACACGCGCGAGGTAGGAAAGTTGAAGCGCGAGGAAGGCGCCGGCCGCGGCCGCCGCGAGCCAGCCGAGCCACGCGAACCCTCGCTTCACGCCGCGTCCGCGCGCAGGGCCGCGAGCACCTCGGCGGTCGCGGGGCGCCGGCCGCGCCACAGCCGGTAGGATTCGGCGGCCTGCTCCACCAGCATGCCGAGGCCGTCGGCTGCGCGCGCGCCGCGTGCGCGCGCGCGTTCGAGGAACGGCCGCGCCGCGGCTCCGTAGGCCATGTCGTAGGCGACGACCCCGGGACGCAGCAACGCGTCGGGAACGGCGAGCGGCACGCCGAGCGTCGATGCGGAGGTCGCGTTCAGCAGCAAGTCGAAATCCGCACCCGGGATCGCGTCCAGCCCGCAACCCTCGATCGTGCCGCGGCCGGCGAAGCGTTGCGCAAGCTCTCTCGCGCGCGCGGCATCGCGATTCGCGATCACGAGGCGCGCGGGCGATTGCGCGAGCAACGGCCCGACGACGCCGCGCGCCGCGCCGCCCGCGCCGAGCATCAGGATGCGCGCGCCGCGAATCGCGATGCCGAGGTTGTCGCGCAGGTCGGCGACGAGCCCGGCACCGTCGGTGTTGTCCGCGACGATGCGGCCGTCGCGCGCCGCGAGGAAGTTCGCCGCGCCCGCCTCGCGCGCGCGTTCCGAGGCTTCGTGCGCGAGCTCGTACGCCTCGACCTTGAAGGGCAGCGTCACGTTCGCGCCGCGCCCTCCGTCGCGGAAGAAACGCTCGACCGTCGCGCGGAATCCGTCGAGCGGCGCGAGCAGCGCGAGGTACTCGATGCGCTCGCCGCACTGTGCGGCGAAGCGCGCGTGGATGGCGGGCGAGAGGCTGTGCGCCACGGGATTGCCGATGACGGCGTAGCGATCCATCGGGGAAATGCGCGGGAACGGGAATGCCGGGGCGCCATGATAACGGCGGTGCCCGGAGACGCCAATTTTAATAGTATGAGGGCCGCAGGG